>NZ_CFHTQA010000047.1:0-26100 GCF_984394615.1 Spongiibacter sp.
AATGGGTGTTCGCAGGATTATCTCAAATTCTGGAGGTTGTGCAGACCTTCCCTAGGTCGAAACTTCCTACTCGCCCGTCATTGTCAAAAGCAAAGCGGTCATCAATCTTCATCATTACCGCCGTGCCAGAATGAACGACTACCTCATCGTCGTAGCTAATCACCTCCCCTTCGATCAAACGGTTATTGATCACTTGCCCCACGAAATCGGCCCCACCGACATCAAATGACAATAGGCCCGACCCAACAGGCACTGTTTGTTGTACCGTTATTGTTATCAGCGTTACCGTTTTATCACCGTTATCCACGACCGATATGATCGAACGCAACTTTCCTGCATAGCGCTGTGAGCTCAGTGGCGAGGTTTCGCTGATATATTCAATATCGCTTTCCTCCAGGTATATCCAAGTACCTGAAAGATCCGCATCGCTGGTATCGGTATTGCTGTAAGAGGAAACAGAGTAAATATCGGCATCACTGCCATCGGGGTTGCTGCCCCCAATGCCTGCGTTTCCAGAAGATCCGCCGCAGGCACTCAACAGCAGCAATACAAATAAACTGCTACACACTATCCTTATGTTCATTACTCTCTCCTTGAGCGGTAAGGCGCTACATGCCCTGGTGCGATTTACGCCAGGGCTTTCACCTGTCGGTCATGAATAGTCGACAGAATGACCAAAGCAATAATACTGCCAATTAACGCCAATGCCATATCGGATTGCGTATCCCAGACATAGCCCTGTGTACCGAGAAACGCTTCGGCACCTTCGCCGCTCAGTTCCGCGACCCACCACTCGATCAGCTCGTAAAAGGCGCTGAAGGCGAGGCACACCGACACCACAAACAGCGCCAGCCAGCGGCTACCGTTCACCACCTGTTTACGAATGAGGATTTCACGCGCCAGGATGGCGGGAACAAAGCCCTGAAAGAAATGACCGATCTTGTCGTAGTTATTGCGCTCGCTGCCGAACCAACCGGTAAAACCGGGCACCTCGGCATAGGTGTAATGACCGCCAACCATCAGCACCACACAGTGCGCCAGAATCAGGCCGTACAGCAGTGGGGTGAGCGGAAAGCGTTTGTAAGTCGTTACTATCAAGCCCAAACCGGTCAGCGCCGGGGCGACTTCCAACCACCAGGTGATGCGGTCGTGGGGGTTTATTGCCGACCAGAGCAGCACCACAAAAAACACCAGCAACCACAGTGCTTTTGCCATCGCCTCAGCACCCCTGCTCAGCCGTCACGCAGACGTACACCGAGTTCGTCGCCTCGTTATTCTGGAAAGGGTTGTAGAACGCCACCACATGGGAGGCCACCGACGGAAATACCGTTTTCAACAGCGCCTCAAACTCGGCATCCGGCAAATTCTGCGACCACATCGCAAACACCCCGCCCGGCCGCAACTGCTGCGCCATCAGCGACAGATTCTCCGTGGTGTAAAAACTCGCATTCGCCGAATTCAAATACTCGGTGGGGGAATGGTCGATATCCAGCAGAATCGCATCGACGCGCTGACCGTCACAGTCCGGATCAAAGCCCGTCTCCGGCGAGGTTGCCAGATCGAAAAAACTGCCCAATACATAGCGATTGCGCGCATCCGCGTTCAACACACGGCCCAGCGGCACCAACTCATCCCGGTGCCAGCCAATCACCGTATCCAGCGCCTCCACCACCAGCAACTCGGCAATCCGCGCATCCTCCAGCGCCTTCACCGCCGTGTAGCCGAGGCCCAAACCGCCCACCACCACACGCAGGCCCTCACCCTGCACCGCCGCCAGCCCCAGCGTCGACAAGGCCTCCTCCGCCGCGTAAAACATACTCGACATCAAAAACTCATCGCCGAGCTTCACCTCATAAATATCCCGCTCCCCAAATGCCGGAATCCGGCGACGGCGAAGCGAAATCTCCCCTATCGGCGACTCCTGACTATCAATCTCTTCAAACATCAGCGACACAAGTGGGTATTCTCATTCGGAAAGTGGAAATAACGGAGGGAAGATAGCAGAGTGCGGCTATGAACAGCAGCGCAACGCCAAATTTCAGACACAAAAAAAGGCGACCGAAGCCGCCTTTTTCATGCAATTCCAAAAAGGAATTACTTGCTCATCGCCTTGCGAATCTGCTGCAAAGTACGCAACTGCGCCGTGGCTGCCGCCAACTGCGCTGCTGCCCGCGAATAATCGATATCCGCGCTCTGGTTCAGCATATCCTGCTGAGCCTGTTTCTGCGCTTCCAGTGCGGCTGCCTCGTCGAGGTCATCGGCACGCAATGCGGTATCAGCAAGAATGCTGACGACATTGGGCTGAACTTCGAGGTAGCCACCGGACACGTAGTAAACCTGCTCTTCACCGCTGTCCATGACGATACGAACCGGACCCGGCTCGAGTGACGTCAGCAGCGGCGCGTGGCCGTAGGTCACACCCAGGTCACCCTGGATACCATTGGCAACGATCAGCTTGGCGCGGCCGGAGAAGATTTCTTCTTCGGCGCTTACGATGTCGCAATGTATAGTCATAGCCATATCTTCTGCCTCTTAGGCGTGAAGTCCGCTTGCGCGGACTTACAGTTTAGACGCTTTCTCGATGGCTTCTTCGATGGTGCCGACCATGTAGAAAGCCTGCTCTGGCAGGTGGTCGTAGTCACCGTTCAGAATGCCTTTGAAGCTGGAAATGGTGTCTTTCAGAGACACGTACTTACCGGGGCTGCCGGTGAAGATTTCCGCAACGTGGAAAGGCTGTGACAGGAAGCGCTCGATTTTACGCGCACGCTCTACAGTCATTTTGTCTTCTTCAGACAGTTCGTCCATACCCAGGATGGCGATGATGTCTTTCAGCTCTTTGTAGCGCTGAAGTACCGTCTGTACACCGCGGGCAACTTCGTAGTGCTCAGCACCAACCAGCAGGGGATCGAGCTGACGAGAAGTTGAATCCAGTGGGTCTACCGCAGGGTAGATACCTTTAGCAGCGATATCACGGCTCAGTACGACCGTTGAATCCAAGTGAGCAAAGGTGGTGGCTGGTGACGGGTCAGTCAAGTCATCCGCCGGTACGTATACCGCCTGGATAGAAGTGATAGAGCCAGTCTTGGTTGAGGTGATGCGTTCCTGAAGAACACCCATCTCTTCCGCCAGGGTGGGCTGGTAACCTACCGCTGAAGGCATACGACCCAGCAGTGCAGATACTTCGGTACCGGCCAGTGTGTAACGGTAGATGTTGTCGACGAACAACAGTACGTCACGACCTTCGTCACGGAATTTCTCGGCCATGGTCAGACCGGTCAGTGCCACGCGCAGACGGTTACCCGGCGGCTCGTTCATCTGGCCGTATACCATCGCTACTTTCGATTTGCTGAACTCTTCGACGTTTACAACACCGGCTTCCTGCATTTCGTGGTAGAAGTCGTTACCTTCACGAGTCCGCTCACCAACACCGGCGAATACTGACAGACCGCTGTGCTCGGTAGCGATGTTGTTGATCAGTTCCATCATGTTTACGGTTTTACCAACACCGGCACCACCGAACAGACCAACTTTACCACCCTTGGCGAACGGGCAAACCAGGTCGATAACCTTGATGCCGGTTTCCAGCAGGTCGGCAGAAGCCGCGAGCTCTTCGTATTTGGGCGCAGGACGGTGAATTTCCATGCGCTCTTTTTCGCCGATGGGGCCGCACTCGTCGATGGGGTTGCCGAGTACGTCCATGATGCGACCGAGAGTTTCGGTGCCCACGGGTACTTTGATTTTTTCTTTGGTGTTGTCAACGTCCAGTCCACGACGCAGACCTTCGGAAGAACCCAGTGCGATCGCGCGTACTACGCCATCACCCAATTGCTGTTGTACTTCCAGGGTCAGACCGCTGTCGGTAACTGTCAGTGCATCATAAACCTGAGGCACGGCATCGCGCGGAAACTCCACGTCGATAACGGCGCCGATGACTTGTACGATACGTCCGCTACTCATGTTAGGTTCCTCTTAAAAACCTTAAAAATTCAAAATCCGTTGCCGGTACCGTCTTATGACGATACCGCCGCCGCCCCGCCAACAATCTCGGACAGCTCTTGCGTAATGGCTGCCTGACGGGCTTTGTTGTAGACCAATTGCAGACCGTCGATGATTTCGCCCGCGTTGTCGGTGGCGTTTTTCATCGCGATCATCCGGGCCGCCTGTTCACAGGCTCCGTTTTCAACCACTGTCTGGTAAACCTGTGACTCGACGTAGCGGGTCAGCAGTCCTTCCAGCAGTTCTTCCGGAGTGGGCTCGTAGATGTAGTCCCAGTGATGTTTCAGGCTGTCGTCCTGTTCGGCTTCCAGCGGCAACAGTTGGCGAACGAAAGGGTTCTGCGTCATGGTGTTAACGAATTCGTTACCCACCAGGTACAGACGATCAATCTTGCCTTCGCTGTAGGCGTCCAGCATGGTTTTCACACTGCCGATCAGATCGGAAACGCTGGGCGCTTCGCCCATGTCGCGCACTGCAGCCACGGTGTTGCCACCGAAGTTTTTGAAAAAGCCCGCTGCCTTGCCACCAATGAGGCAAAGGTCAACGTCGACGTTTTTCTCGGACCAGCCTTGCATGGCCTTGAGGGCCGCTTTGAACAGGTTGGTGTTCAAACCGCCACAGAGACCACGGTCTGTGGAGACGATAACGAAACCGACGCGCTTGACTTCCCGCTCTTCCATATACTGGTGGCGGTATTCCGGATTGGCATTGGCGATATGCCCAACCACTGCGCGCATACGCTGCGCGTAGGGCTTACCCACTTCCATGCGATCTTGAGCTTTACGCATTTTACTCGCCGCAACCATTTCCATGGCGCTGGTGATTTTCTGCGTGCTCTTGATGCTGGATATCTGGGTGCGTATTTCTTTTGCACCTGCCATGTTTAAAAATCCTCAAGCAGCAAAGCGCCCCCGAGGGGACGCTTTATCCGTCTTACCAAGTCTGAGTTGACTTGAACTTTTCGACCAGTTCTTTGAACTTGCCTTCCAGCTCGTCATTCCAGTTGCCGGATGCGTTGATCTCGTTCATCACGTCGCTGTATTCAGCGTGCGCGAAAGATTGGATCGCCGCTTCGAAGTCCAGCACCTTGGCGACTTCTACGTCTTTCAGGTGACCTTCGTTAGCGCAGTACAGCGACAGTGCCATGTCGGCAATGCTCAGTGGGCTGTATTGCTTCTGCTTCATCAGCTCGGTAACGCGCTCACCCTGGTCCAGCTGGGCTTTGGTAGCGTCGTCGAGGTCAGAAGCAAACTGGGAGAAGGCCGCCAGTTCGCGGTACTGTGCCAGTGCAGTACGGATACCGCCGGACAGTTTCTTGATGATTTTGGTCTGTGCCGCACCACCAACCCGCGATACCGAGATACCGGCGTTCATCGACGGACGGATACCGGCGTTGAACATGTCGGTTTCGAGGAAGATCTGACCATCGGTGATGGAGATAACGTTGGTCGGTACGAAAGCCGATACGTCACCAGCCTGGGTTTCAATGATCGGCAGTGCGGTCAATGAACCGGTTTGGCCTTTCACTTCACCGTTGGTGAACTTCTCTACGTAGTCAGCAGAGACGCGGGCTGCGCGCTCAAGCAGACGAGAGTGGAGGTAGAAAACGTCACCGGGATAAGCTTCACGGCCCGGCGGACGACGCAGCAGCAGCGAGATCTGGCGGTAAGCCCAGGCTTGCTTGGTTAGGTCATCGTAGATGATCAGTGCGTCTTCACCGCGGTCGCGGTAGTATTCGCCGATAGTACAGCCGGTGAACGGTGCGATGAACTGCATTGACGCGGGGTCAGAAGCTGTTGCCGCAACGATTACGGTGTGGTCCATGGCGCCGTGCTCTTCCAGCTTGCGCACAACGGCAGCGATAGAAGAAGCCTTCTGGCCAACGGCAACGTACACACACTTAATGCCGGAGTCTTTCTGGTTGATGATGGCGTCAACCGCGATGGCGGTTTTACCGATCTGACGGTCACCGATGATCAGCTCACGCTGGCCGCGGCCGATGGGTACCATGGAGTCAACGGCTTTCAGACCGATCTGTACGGGCTGGTCTACCGACTGACGCCAGATAACGCCGGGAGCAACTTTCTCGACTGCGTCGGTCAGTTTGGCGTCGATCGGGCCTTTGCCGTCAATGGGGTTACCCAGTGCGTCGATAACGCGGCCTTGCAGTTCTGGGCCTACGGGTACTTCCAAGATGCGGCCGGTACATTTACAGGTTTGGCCTTCAGCGATACCGAAGTAATCGCCCAGGACAACCGCACCGACAGAATCGCGCTCGAGGTTAAGGGCCATACCAAATTGGCCACCCTCGAATTCGATCATTTCACCGTACATTACATCGGTCAGGCCGTGGATACGTACGATACCGTCTGATACCGAGACGATAGTGCCCTCGTTTTGGGCTTCAGCGGTCACATCCAGTTTTTCGATGCGCTGCTTGATAATATCGCTAATCTCGGAGGGATTCAGTTGCTGCATGCTCTGTTCCTCAATCCTATTCTCTATAACGCTCAGGAGTTCACTGCTTCAGCGAGTTTCGCCAAGCGACCGCGCACCGAGCCGTCAATAACCAGGTCGCCAGCGCGAATCACCACACCGCCGATTAACGCGCGGTCTTCGTGGCTGCTGACTTTTACCTGACGATTCAGTTTCTTACTCAGAACATCGGCCAGACGTTGCTCGGACTCTGAATCCAAGGCGAAGGCTGTAGTCAGCTCAACGTCGACGCTCTGTTCCTGGACAGCTTTTTGGGCTTCGAACAACTCGCTAATGATTGGCAGCAGTGCCAAGCGTTTGTTTTCTGCGAGAATCCTGATGAAATTTTCACCGCCGGCATTGAGTGCATCGCCGCAGACGTCGATAAATTTCTGCGCTTGCTGCTCGGTGGTGATGGCCGGTGAAGACAGCAGCTTGGCTACCGCTTCCTGGCTGGCGACAGCGGCAGCCGTTGCCAGCATTTGTGACCACTCACCTAATGCCGAAGAAGCCAGGGCGTGCTCGAAAGCCGCCTTGGCGTAGGGTCTAGCCATCGTGCTCAATTCAGCCATGTCAACCTCGCTTACAGGCCAGCGGCCAGCTTGTCGACCATGTCTTTATGAACAGACTCATCGATAGATGCTTCCAGCACTTTCTCAGCACCAGCCAGAGCCAGAGCGGCAACCTGTGAACGCAGTGCTTCTTTCGCACGGTTCACTTCCTGCTCTACCTCAGCCTGGGCAGCGGCTTTCAGGCGGTCGCCCTCAGCTCGTGCCGACTCTTTCGCTTCATCAATAATTTGATTGGCGCGCTTGTTGGCAGCATCAATGATGGAAGCCGCTTCCGCTTTCGCTTCGCCAAGCTGCTTGGCAGCTTTTTCTTGAGCAAGCTCAAGATCGCGTCCCGCGCGGTCAGCGGCATCAAGACCGTCAGCAATCTGCTTTTCACGCTCTTCCATGGCCTTGCGAATGGCGCCCCACACAAAAGCGTGGCAGAACCAAATGAAGAACAGGAAGGTGATCGATTGTCCAATCAGTGTGAGATTAATATTCACGCCGATACCTCTGCTATATCAAGTTGCTGAACGTGTCGTATTCCGAATGCGTGCAATTTAAGCGGGCAGGCCGGGAACAACAACGAACAGAACGTACATAGCGATACCAACACCGATCATCGGAACGGCGTCAAGCAGACCGGCGATCAGGAACATTTTACCTTGCAGCATGGGAGCCAGTTCGGGCTGACGAGCAGAGCCTTCCAGCAGCTTACCGCCCAGCAGAGCGAAGCCGATGGCAGTACCCAGTGCGCCAAAACCGATCATCAGTGAAACAGCAATCAGAGCCAAACCCATGGTAGTTCTCCTACATCTATTTAAGTTAAGAAAAGTTGGTTAAAACAAATTACCTCAGTGGAACTGGTCTTCTTCTTCGATCTGGTGTGCCGTCGCCATGTAAACGATGGTCAGTACCATGAAGACGAAGGCCTGCAGGGTGATAACGAGGATGTGGAATACCGCCCACGCCCACTGCAATACACCTGCAAACAGTCCCAAAATCAGTCCGGCGCCGAACATAGTGGCGATCAGAATGAAAATCATCTCACCCGCGTACATGTTGCCGAACAGTCGCAGACCCAGTGAGATCGGCTTGGACACCCAGGAAATGGCTTCCAGCGCGAAGTTGATCGGCACCAGCAGAATATTCACGTACCACTTGGGGTGGTGAAACGGGTGCAAGGTAAGTTCTTTAACAAAGCCCATAAAGCCTTTTTTCGCGATGGTGAAGTACACCATCAGGCCAAAGATTGTAAAGCCCATACCCAGGGTAACGTTGGGGTCGGTAGTGGGTACGACTTTAAAGAAGAAGTGTGGGTCGCCACTGATCAGGGCGGCCAGTTGAGGAATCCAGTCGACGGGCACCAGGTCCATGGTGTTCATCAGGAAAATCCACATAAAAATGGTCAGCGCCATCGGCGCGATCATGGCATTTTTGTGATGGAAGCCGTCTTTTACAGTCTGGTCGATGAAACCAATGATCATTTCAATCGCGTTCTGTGCGCCGCGGGGTACGCCGCTTTGCGCGCGTTTAGCGATGCGGGCGAAAATCAGCAGGAACAAAAAGCCCAGGCCGATAGACCAAAGCATGGAGTCAACGTGAATGGCCATAAAGCCCATATCCGCTGCTTCCTGGCTGCTGTGTGCCAGGGTCCAGGTAGCTTCGGGCAAAACTTCATGTACGTGGCCTTCAGCATCGAGGCGCTCGTAGCCAGCAGGAAGCTTACCGTACGTGAGATTGGTTAAGTGGTGTTGGATATACCCAACTGTAGACTGCGATTCACCTGCCATGTGTCACTCTCGACTCTGTTAAGCGTTGACCTTAAACCCGGCTTTTCCGACGCCGCTGTGCAAACCCTGCCAGGAGGGCGGCGTTCAGTAGCATAACCAGCACATATGCCAGAAATAAGACTGGCACATGCAAGGGCCTGACTGTGGCGAACACACCGGCAAAGAGTCCGATTGTTGCCAGAAACTTGCCCGCTTCACCCCGGTAAAAAGCACGAGTTACCTCGCGCGCGTAAGCCGCACCAGCGTAGCGAAACGCCTGGCGCGCAAAATACGCATTGGGTAAAACGGAAATCAGCCCACCGATCAACAGGGAATAGGCGGCAACCCCGTTGACGAAATATGTTATGCCGCTCGCCATTAGCAGTAAGGCACATTGCAAACCGTATATTGTGGCCAGTGGAGGGCGAACCTTGTCGCGCACCGAAACCGGCCGCCGTGGTGTCGCTGTCATTGCCCTCTACACCTGTTGCTGCAACGCGTCTTTTGCTTGTCCGAAAAGCGGGGCGAATTATAGGTGGTCACTGGCTAAGGATCAACCGATTTGGGTCGCATTGCGACGAAAGTCGGCAATAAGCACATGCTACAATTTTTCACAATTCGCTATAAATATCAGGAATTTAGCACTTCCATTTGGCGGCTGGTGCCAGCCAACCACCACATCCTGTATCGTTCCGCATCGCGGTACACCAGATAGGCCATCAGCCTAGGTGAAACCGTTTATTTGATATGGGCGAGAATCCCGTCCAGCTCATCGAGGCTGCTGTAGCTGATGGTGACCTTACCTTTGCCTTTCGCCCCGTGCTGAATCTGCACTGGCGAGCCAATGGTCTCCGACAGCTTGTCTTGAAGTTGTTTGATATCGGGATCGAGCTTGGCGGGGGCTGACTTGCTGCCCTGTTTGGCCTCGTCCACCAGTTTGCGCACCAGCGCTTCTGTCTGACGCACCGAGAGGCCTCGGCTGACAACCATCGCCGCCGCGCTGCTTTGTTGTTCCAGTGGCAAACCGAGTAATGCTCGGCCATGCCCCATTTCGATATCACCATTTTCCAGCAGGGTTTGCACATCGTCACGCAAGCCGGTCAGGCGCAAGAGATTGGTGATGGTAGTCCGGGACTTGCCGACCAGACCGGCGATTTCGGCGTGGGTCAGTTCGAATTCTTTCTGCAGGCGCAGCAGCGCCTGAGCCTCTTCCATGGGATTGAGGTCTTCGCGCTGCAGGTTTTCGATCAGCGCCATGGCCGCCGCAGCTTCATCGGGTACATCGCGAATCAGCGCGGGAACGGTATCCAAACCGGCCAGCTGGCTGGCACGCCAGCGGCGTTCACCGGCGATAATTTCGTAGCGATCCTGACCGACGCCGCGCACCACAATAGGTTGCATAATACCCTGGGAACGAATTGAGTTAGCCAACTCTTCCAAGCCTTCCGGCGGCATTTCACGGCGGGGCTGGTAGCGACCGCGCTGCAGAAACTCGATGGGCAGGTTTTTCAGTTCACCATCGACAGACTCGCTCTGCACAGTCGCCGCGGGTTCCGATGCCGGGCTGCTGTCAGCCACTGCAACCGGTTCCGCTGTAGCGCCCAACAGGGCATCCAGTCCTCTACCCAAACCTCGTTTCTTAGCCATTGATCGGTTCGACCTGTTGTTCTTGCGGATTGTCGTTATTGCTGCGCTGTGCCCGGCGCAAAATTTCACCAGCCAGCGCGAGATACGCTAGCGCGCCTTTGGATTGCTTGTCGTAGTAGAGCACCGGCAGTCCGTGGCTGGGCGCTTCGGCCAGCCGGACATTGCGGGGAATCACCGTGCTGTAGAGTTTGTCACCAAAGTGCTGGCGCAGTTCATCGGTGACCTGATTGGTCAAGCTGTTGCGGCCGTCAAACATGGTTCGAAGAATGCCTTCGATGCGCAGCGTCGGATTGATCAGCTGGGTCACCCGGTTCACGGTGTTGAGCAGCGCTGTCAGCCCCTCGAGCGCGTAGTACTCGCACTGCATGGGGATGATGACGCCCTGAGCTGCTGCCAGCGCATTGACGGTGAGCATGTTCAACGACGGTGGACAGTCGATCAACACATAGTCGTACTGATCGGCGATCGGCGTCAGTGCTTCGCGAAGGCGAAACTCGCGGCCGATTTCATTGATCAGCTCCACCTCGGCGGCAGTGAGATCCTGATTGGCAGGAAGCACATCGAAACCGCTTTCGGGCGTGGGGACCGCCGTTTCGGCAATACCGCGCTGACCAACCAGTACATCGTAAACGCTGTAGTCCACGGCATTTTTGTCGACACCGCAACCCATGGTGGCATTGCCCTGGGGGTCGAGATCAATCAGCAGAATGCGGCGTTTCGTCGCCGCCAGCGAGGCCGCAAGATTGACGCTGGTAGTGGTTTTACCCACCCCGCCTTTCTGGTTGGTGATTGCGAATATGGTGGCCACGGCCCGGATCCTATTGCTCGCTTGCAGCGGGTTCGCCGGTACGGGGCGAGATCACCAGCAGATGGCGGGCCTCGTCGACACCGGGAACAGACAGCGTATGACAGGTCTCGACGATAAAGCGTTTTGGCAACTGACTCAACTCCTGCTCGGGGTAGAGTCCCTTCATGGCAAACATTTTGCCGCCAGGCGCGAGCAGGTGCTCACACCCCTGAGCCATATCGGCCAGCGAGGCGAAGGCTCGCGAGGTGATGGCATCGAAGCCGCGTTCATCGCACAGGGCTTCCACCCGATCACAGTGCACCTCGACATTTCGCAGGCCAAGCTGCGCACGGGCTTCAATCAGAAAACGGGTTTTCTTTCCGTTGCTGTCGAGCAGCTCAAACTGTCGCTCGGGAAACAGAATCGCCAGGGGAATGCCGGGCAAACCAGGTCCGGTGCCAACATCAAGCACTCGTTGCCCCTGCACCAAGCTGGCAATACTGAGACTGTCGAGCAGATGGCGGTTCAACATCTGCGCAGGGTCGCGCACGGCGGTCAGATTGTAGGCGCGGTTCCATTTGTGCAGCAGCGCCAGATAATCCAACAGCAATTGCTGCTGCACCGGACTGAACTCAAGGTGTAATTGACGGGCGCCATCGGTGAGGGCTGGGGAAAAATCGCTGCTCACCTCAGGCTGATTTCCGTTCCAGCAGGCCGCGCTTTTTCAGTGTGATCAGCAACAGCGACACCGCCGCAGGCGTGACGCCGGGAATGCGCGAAGCCTGTGCCAGCGTTTGCGGCCGGGAATCGCTGAGCTTTTGCTTGATTTCGTTACTCAAGCCGTCGATGGCACTGTAATCGAAATCCAGCGGCAACGGCGTTTCTTCATGCCGACGCAGGCGTTCGATCTCGTCTTTCTGCCGCTCGATGTAGCCCGCGTATTTCACACCGATTTCCAATTGCTCGGCCACGGTGGCGTCAACCGTTTCGCCATCGTTAATCATCGAGGCCAGATCGGCGTAGCCCAACTCCGGGCGCTTGAGCAGATCGAGCAGATTGTACTCGTGACTGATCGGCTTGTTGAATTTGGCGGCCAATTGTTCAGCTTGGGGGGAGTTGGGCTGAATCCAGGTGCTGGCCATGCGCTGACGCTGGCGTTCAATGGTTTCGCGCTTCTCGCAGAAGGCCGCCCAGCGGGCATCGTCGACCAGACCCAATTCGCGACCTTTCTCGGTGAGACGCTGATCGGCGTTGTCTTCCCGCAGCAGCAAGCGGTATTCCGCGCGGGAGGTAAACATGCGGTAGGGTTCTTTGGTACCCATGGTGATCAGATCGTCGACCAGTACGCCAATGTAGGCTTCGTCGCGACGGGGACACCAGGCGTCTTTACCCTGGGCGAACAGAGCCGCGTTGGCACCGGCCAACAGGCCTTGTGCGGCGGCTTCTTCGTAACCCGTGGTGCCGTTGATTTGCCCGGCGAAGAACAGGCCACCGATGAACTTGGTTTCCAAGGAGTTTTTCAGATCCCGTGGTTCGAAGAAATCGTACTCAATCGCGTAACCGGGACGCGTCATGTGCGCGTTCTCAAAGCCCTTGATGGAGCGCACCAGATTCAGCTGCACATCGAATGGCAGACTGGTGGAGATACCGTTGGGGTAGAGCTCGTGAGTATTCAGACCTTCAGGCTCGATAAACACCTGATGGGAGTTCTTGTCGGCAAACCGGTGAACTTTGTCTTCGATCGACGGGCAGTAGCGCGGGCCGATGCCTTCAATGACGCCGGTGTACATGGGTGAGCGATCCAGGCCGCTGCGAATAATGTCGTGGCTACGCTCATTGGTATGGGTAATCCAGCAGCACACTTGTTCGGGGTGCATGTCGCGGCTGCCGAGATAGGACATTACTGGGCGAGGTTCATCTCCCCACTGTTGCTCCAGGCCCTCAAAGTTGACGGTTTTGGCATCAATCCGCGGTGGTGTCCCGGTTTTCAGGCGATCGACTCTGAAGGGCAGCTCGCGCAAACGGTGGGCCAGTGCGATAGAGGGCTGGTCGCCGGCACGTCCGCCACTGTGGTTATCTAGGCCAATGTGAATTTTGCCGCCGAGGAAGGTGCCCGCCGTAAGAACGACCGTTTCGCTGTAAAACTTCAGACCAATGTTGGTGACGACGCCACGGGCCCGGTCACCTTCAACAATGAGGTCATCGACGGCCTGTTGGAATATGGCCAGATTCGGCTGGTTTTCCAGCATTTCCCGAATAGCGGCCTTGTACAAGACGCGGTCGGCTTGGGCACGGGTTGCACGAACAGCGGGGCCTTTGCGTGCGTTCAGGGTGCGGAACTGGATGCCGCCGTGGTCAGTGGCCAGGCCCATGGCACCACCCAAGGCGTCGACTTCTTTTACGAGGTGACTTTTTCCGATACCGCCAATAGCCGGATTACAGGACATTTGTCCCAGTGTTTCGATGTTGTGGGTCAGCAACAGGGTGGCACAGCCCATTCTCGCTGCAGCCAGCGCGGCTTCGGTACCGGCATGGCCGCCACCTATAACAATGACATCGTAACGCTGCGGATAGTCCACGGTGCACCTGATTTTTAAGAAGAGTTCTCGGGGAGCGAGATTATACGGCCTTCTGCTTTGGCTGCAATGAATTGGTGAAATTTTAGCCAATTCTCTTTCTTGTGAAAAAAAGGAATAAAGAATTTATGAATATATGTGTTGATAGATTTATGTTTTTTTATTTTTGATGTAACTATTAGGAACAGTTGTTTTTGTGGGTAAGTTATTTAACGCTCTGTTTTTATTTGAAAAATTTGATGTATAAATGCGTGATTTATCCACAATTTTCCTGTTGCCTCCCTGTGCCCTGCGTGGGGATGAAATGTGGATAAGTTCGTCGGTTTTTTCACCTTGTGGGTAAATGCCAAGTTACTGACGGCTTGTTCACAGTCTCGGGGGCAGCTGTCCCGATGTTATCCCGGCGGGTTTTTTTGGGTTCAGGCGGTGGAACGGGACAGCAGTTCTTTGATTTTTTCCTGCAAGCGGCTCAGCGACACAGGTTTGCTCAGGAAGGCATCCATCCCGGCCTCAATACAGCGCTGTTGCGTGTCGCTGTCAGTATTGGCGGTAAGGGCGATAATCGGTGTGATCTGTCGAAGCTTATGCCGGATCACCTGAGTGGCTTCAAAGCCATCCATTTCAGGCATTTGCAAGTCCATGATAATCAGGTCAACGGCTTGTTTTTCCAGCAACTCCACCGCTTCACGCCCATTGTTGGCCGCGAGGTGATTCACTTGCCACTGCTCCAGACTGCGGATGATCAACATTTGGTTGACTGGATTATCCTCCACCACCAATACCCGCAGGCCTTTCAGCGGGTGTGCGTATGTTGATTGGCTTGCGGGGGAGCACTGGCGGTAAGGACACCGCCATTGAACGGTGAATCGGCTGCCTTTGCCGGGTTGGCTGATGACCCGGACCTCGGCGTCCATGAGCTCTGACAGGCGTTTGACAATGGCCAGTCCCAGCCCCGAACCGCCGTAGCGCCTTGCGGTTGAGCTATCTGCCTGATGGAAGCTTTCGAAAATGTGGGGAAGTTGCTCCTGGCTGATGCCGATGCCGGTGTCGGTCACTTGCAGTTGCAGGGCTAGCTGTCGGTCGGTTTTGCCGTTGATGCTCAACTTCAGGCTGACCTCGCCACGGTGCGTGAATTTCACCGCATTGGCGCAGAGATTGATCACTATTTGACGGAGGCGCGTTTCATCGCCGTACAGCTCCATGCTGCTCAGCTCGGGGTCCAGTTCGCTGTGTAGTTGAATGTCCTTGGTGCTGGCTTCAAGACGCATGGGTTCAAGGTAATCACCCAGCAGCTCGTCGGCGGCAAAGTAGCGCTCTTCGAGCTGCATATCGCCTTTTTCGATTCGGGAGAAGTCCAGAATATCGTTAACGATATACAGGAGGTGTTGGCTAGAACTTTTGGCGATATTAACGTAGCGGCGTTGCTCGTCATCCAGCGGGCTGTTGGCCAGCAGTTGCAGCATGCCCAGGGCGCCATTCATTGGGGTGCGCAGTTCGTGGGTCATGGTGGCGAGGAACAGGGTTTTTGCCTGACTGGCCTCTTCGGCGTGCTGCTTGGCTTGTTTCAGCTCGTCGACGTATTCGCTGAGGGCGCGCTGCTGGGCTTCGATGCTGCTTGCCATCTGGTTAATATGGCTCTGCAGCTCGCCCAGTTCTCCCGTTGCCAACTTCTGAATGCGGCTGCTGTGGTCGCCGCGGGCAATGCGCCCGGTAACCTGTTCGATATCACTGAGCGGTTTGGACAGTTTGCGGCTGAAATACAGCGCCAGCGAGATACTGAGTATGGCGGTGACGATGGCGATGGCGCTTGAGACGAGAGCAATGCGTTGTTGCAGGTTGGCCAGCTCCCGGTCAGATAGATCTATTTCCAGTCGGCCCAGTACCCGTTGCGGACCGGCGGGCAGTGGCTGTCCGGTGATGCTGTCTTCCAGCGGAATACGGGCTTGCCGGATGGTGGTAGCCAGCGTGGTGCCGCTGCCTTCCGACTCGAGCTTACTGATGCTTATGGGTTTTTCACTGTCATTGGTATAGACCCGAATCGCGATGATATTGCCGCGAAGTACCGGGGCGATAATATCCTCGATCTGTTCCCGACTGCCGCTGATCAGCGGCAGCTCAAGCATGGCAGCCAGGTTGTCGGTCATGCGGTGGCCAATATCGAGCTGACTTTGTCTGGCGTCGTCGAGCCTTGCAGCGAGCGTATAGCTGAACAGGGCGATAAACAGCAGCAGCATGGGCAGCAGGCTGACCAGCAGTATGTGTTGAAACAGGCTTTGTCGCGGGGGCCAGCGCATATCAGTTCTGCCGTATTTGCTGCAGCAAGTCGGTTTCACTGTGAATCGGGATGCCCAGTGACTCGGCGACGTGGTGATTGATACTCACATTGAATTTGCTCGGGTAGCGCGGTTGGGGAATCTCTCCGGTATCGATGTAGTGTTGAATGCTATCGACGATATCGTCGATATAGTGCTCAGGTTCAGAGTTTACTGATGCCAGTGCTCCCGCCGTCACAAACGCTTTGTTTGGGCCGATGACCAGCGTGTTATGCCGGTAGGCGGCGAGGAGAATGCTGCGAATACTATTGGCGTTGTACAGTTCCGTTTCCGGCGTGGCGAGCAGAACATCACTCTGTTGAATAAGCCGGTTGATCTGGCGTTCAGGACTGTTGGCGGCCTCCTGGCTTTCAAATCGGTACTCCGGATAAAGCGCGGTCAGCGCGTCATACTGCATGCGGTACTCGGGATGTTTCCATGCCATGGCGATATCGGCGTGGCGGTTACCAATCAGCGTGTTGATGAGTTTCAGCTGTCGGGACAAGGGCTGATCGGCATAAACGGCGCTGTTGGTGCCCGTTCGATACGCGGCAAATCGGGCGCTGTTGATATACATCGCAAAGCGGGCCCGATATGGCGGATTGTTGTCGAGTAAGTGTAGTAGCTCGTCGGAGATGATGAGAAGAATATCGCCCGCCTGCTCGGCGGGTGGAAGCTGAGCGATGTAGGTGTTAATGGGGAAGTTGGCTTTTTGTTGAATGCCATTAGCGAGTGATTGCAGGTTGGGCGTGTCGGCAGGCAATATCAGGTCGACGGCGGCCTGAGTCAGGTCGCCGGCAACGCTGAGGCTGGTCGCAAACAGGAAGACGACGATCCTCAGACAGTGTTGCACTCCTTTCAACATGGCTCATCCTTGTCGACGATGCCATCGAATCCCGTGATGGCGTTAAAAGCGCAGGCTTACACTCACTAGATGACGTGTGCTGTCATCGTAAAAGTTATCGGACAGCAACTCGCTGTTCTGGTCGTGTCGGTAGCGCAGCACGTAGGCCAGTTCGAGTTCGCTGCGGCCAACATCCACCTTTTGGGCAAGGCGCACATCCGAGCGGGAGAAGGTATTGTTTCGTCCCTTGGATTGCCGCGTGTTTTCACTGTAGTACCGCGCTATCGATAGCCGCGTTTGTGTCGGCCATTGGTAACTGACCAACAGGCTGCCCGAGTTTTGTGGCGTAAAGCTCTCTTCATTTGAGTTGCTGCTGTCGGAATTGATGTAGGCATAGCTGGCGTGAATCAGCCATGCACTGCTGGGACGATAGTCGATCTCTGTTTCAATCCCTCGCTGGCGCAGCGTGTTGTTGTTTTCCGGGGTAAATTTTTCCAGTGATGTGGAATCGGAAACCAGTCGCTTCAATCGGTCGTTAAAGACTTTGACGTCCCACTGCAGTCCCCATTGCTGGAAATTACCGTAGTAGCCCAGCTCGCTGGATGCAATGCGCTCAGCACGTAAATCAGGGTTACCTGTGGCCTTGATCACATACTCACCACTATCTATGCCGGGAACGTATGGCTGGATATCCGTGATCCGGTAGCTCCAGTCTGCCGACGTCTCCAGCAGGTCGGGGGTTCTGACGGCTTCGGAGTACACCGCGCGGATACTGTGATTGGGGGTAAAGTGGTAGTGAACTGCGACGCGCGGAGAAAAATGCTTGCGGCCTTCGTTGCTGTCGCGCTCCCAGGAGGCTCCGATGTTGCTGCTGATCGCGTCGTTAACGGTGTATTCCAGGTTGCCGAACAATTGAACACTGTCACTGCGTCGGCTGCCATTGTAGTAGGTGTCGGAGCTGACGCGATTGTGTTTATAGTGGACGCCCGCCACCGTTCGCAATGCCTTGTTCCAGATCATGGTGTCCTGAAACTCCACGTCTTGCCGCGATTGTCTGCTGTTTTCATTGGGCGACACCAAGACGAGCGGAGAGGGATGGTCTGGTCGACCGATAAACGCGGGCGGAATCATCGCCTGCCATTCTTTTATCTGCTTTTGACCTGAATAGTCGAGCCGCAGGTGCTGGCTGTGGTTGCGATTAAGATCCCAGCTGAGTTTGGCGGAGAGGTAGTGGTTCTTGTGCTGCGTGTCTGGCGAGGTGACATCGACGTCGTCGAAGTCATCGGTATTCCAGCCCTGTTTGAAACCACTGCCGAAACTCAGCGCGGTGCCATTGCCAAAATTCTTTTCATAGCGGAGATTGGCCATATCACTGTTGTCGCTGTCGCGGCGATCCTCACCGTCGGCATTTTTATCAAAACCGTCGTCACGACGGCTGTGGGCGGTGATACGAAATTGTCCGTCGGCAAGGTCGCCGGCATGACTAAGCAGGTAATCTTCAGTCTTACCGCTGCCACGTCGAGCCATTACGGCCCAGCGGTCACTGTCTTCTGGATGGCGACTGATGATGTTGATGACCCCGAGGAAGGCGTTGGCGCCATAACTGGCGGTGGATGGGCCACGCACGATTTCAATGCGCTCAATATCCTCGATAGCCAGCGGGATATCGTTCCAGTTCACCGTCGCGAGGCCCGCCTGATAGATGCTGCGACCGTCAATCAGCACCTGCATACGGCGCGAGTCGCGGTAGTTGGTACCGTGGTAGCTGACAACATGGTTCCAGCCGTCACGGGCGCCGACAGCCGTTCCGGGAATCAGCCGAAACAGCTCGGGAATGCGGCGTATCCCGGAGGCGGCAATCATCTCTCTATCAATAACACTGACGCTGGCGGGAACTTCGCTGCGGTTCTGCTTCAGGCGGGCTGGGGTTAATACGACGGGCAGTTGGTCGTTGAGTAGCTGGGCGCGGCTGTCGGGTGCGGTGAAAACCGTCGTCCCAAGGCAAATGCATAGGGCACTGTAAGCGGCGCTGCGAGAATTCTTTGGCATATTTCATCCTGAATGCGTCTACATCGATACGCTAATTGTAGCGCCTTACGTCATTTCTGGTGCATGACTGTGCAATCTCATTTTCCCATGGTATTTGATTTTTCATATATATGTAATATCGTATATGTAGCTTTCCCCTTGTCATGCTATGGCCCGCATCCGGCTATTTTCTGTTAGCAGAGAACGCGTTTTGAAAATTCTTTATATCTGTACCCATAACCGCTGCCGAAGCATTCTGTCTGAGGCTGTCAGCAATCACTTTGGTCAGGGACTTATTGAAGCTCGCAGTGCAGGCAGCGATCCCGCCGGAGAAGTCCACCCAGAGTCGCTTAAGGCACTGACATCGGAAGGTATTTCGACGGAAGGTTTACAAAGCGATTCCTGGCAGGATGTTAGCGACTTCAATCCCGATGTGGTGATCACCGTCTGCGACGCTGCTGCCGGTGAGGTATGTCCGCTCTGGATGGGCGCTACGCCCAAGCTTCATTGGGGACTGAAAGATCCGTCGGCGCTCGACGGCACGGAAGAAGATCGTTTGCAGGCCTTTGGCGATTGCATCGCGCTGATACGGCAACGGCTGGAGGTTTTGATGGATGTCGCCTCGCTGCCATCCGAGCGCTGGTCCGCGGCCTTACAGGCTCTGGGGGCCAAATCATCATGACGGCACTTCCCAACATTCAGACCGATCAATTTCCTATGCCGGGTCAGGATGGATTTGCCAAAGTGCCTAGCCGTCACAAGCCCCGGGTCCTGTTGTTGTATGGCTCATTGAGAAGCCGCTCATTCAGCCGTCTGGTCGTAGAAGAATGTGCCCGTCTGCTAGCCGCGATGGGGGCGGAGACGCGGATCTATGATCCGACGGGCCTGCCACTGCCAGACAGCGAGGATGCCGAGCACCCCAAGGTGCAGGAGTTGCGGGAGGGGGTGATGTGGTCAGAGGCGCAGGTGTGGTGTTCCCCGGAACGACACGGGGCGATGACCGGTATTATGAAAGCGCAGATTGACTGGATTCCCCTGTCACTGGGCGCTGTGCGGCCGACACAGGGTAAAACGCTGGCGGTGATGCAGGTTTGCGGCGGCTCTCAGTCGTTTAATGTGGTCAATCAGCTGCGGGTACTGGGCCGTTGGATGCGCATGTTGACGATTCCCAACCAGTCGTCGGTACCCAAGGCATTTCTGGAATTTGATGATAACGATCGAATGAAGCCCTCACCCTATTACAACCGAATCGTGGATGTGATGGAGGAGCTAATGAAGTTTACGCTGCTGACTCGCGACAATAACCCGTACTTGCTGGACCGCTATTCCGAACGTGTGGAAAGTGCAGAGCAATTAATGGCGCGTGTAAATCAAGCAGATATTTAAGGAACGATTATGGGCATCTTCGAGCGCTATCTGTCGCTGTGGGTCGGACTGTGTATTGTGGTGGGTGTGCTGTTGGGAAACTGGCAGCCGGAAGCATTTGCGCAGATAGCTGCGCTGGAATATGCACACGTCAATCTGGTGGTGGCGGCACTGATCTGGTTGATGATTTATCCCATGATGATTCAGGTGGATTTCTCATCGCTGCGCGATGTCGGTAAAAAACCCAAAGGGCTGGCGTTAACCCTGACCATTAACTGGTTGATTAAGCCGTTTACCATGGCGTTGTTGGGTTGGTTGTTTTTCCGGTATGTGTTTGCCGACTGGGTTGACCCGCAATCTGCCGGGGAATATATCGCCGGGATGATTCTGCTGGGCGTAGCTCCCTGCACCGCGATGGTGTTTGTATGGAGTCAGCTGACCAAGGGTGACCCAAATTACACGCTGGTACAGGTGTCGGTGAACGACCTGATTATGGTGTTTGCCTTTGCGCCGATTACCGCGTTTTTACTGGGTATCAGTGATATTCAAGTGCCCTGGCAAACCCTGCTGTTATCAGTGGGTCTGTATGTGGTGTTGCCGTTGGTTGCCGGGATTCTCACGCGTCGTCATCTGGATAGTGCAGACGACCATCAGCGCCTCAATGGTTTTGTTGCGCGCCTGAAGCCCTGGTCAATCATCGGCTTGCTGGCAACCGTTGTGTTGTTGTTCGGTTTTCAGGCACAGAGCCTGTTTGCCCAGCCGCTGATTATTTTGATGATTGCCGTACCTTTACTGATACAAAGCTACGGCATTTTTGCCCTCGCCTACTTTGCTGCCTGGCGTCTGCGCTTGCCCCACAATGTGGCGGCGCCCGCCAGTATGATCAGCACGTCCAACTTCTTTGAACTGGCCGTGGCAGTCGCCATTTCCCTGTTCGGTCTGCACTCCGGTGCTGCACTGGCGACGGTCGTCGGGGTCTTGGTGGAAGTGCCGGTGATGCTGTCGCTGGTGGCCTTTGCCAATCGCAGCCGTCAGTATTTTGTCGAGAAATAGCCGTTTATTTACCGATACAGAATATTTAATATCTTTTAAAAACAATAACTTGTAAATTTTTCGGAGCACTCTCGGAGTGCCGAAATTTGCGAAAAAAAGTGTAAATATTGGGAAATTCCATCAAAACTAGCTCCTGACCACCCACTTTAGAACTGGGATAAGTGGGAAACTGGGATATTAATATCCTTAATGATCCTCACTTCATATCCGCAAGGCAAATACTGCTGTTTGCTCTTTAGCCTCATTTGCACAGCTTAGATGCTATCACTAATTATTAGTGGCGAAATCAGAGATTATCATGAACCACTTGACGCACAAAGATATTGTGCATATTGTGGTGATTTGATATCAGCAGGAATGGGGTAGAGCGTTGTTTCCTAACGGTTTCACCAGAGCATACTTTTTAGGCATCCCTTTCTGAAATGGCAAGGGCTGGGCTACTAAACTAGAAGTTAAAATTATTAGTGGTTGGATATATCAGTCATGAAAAAGTCGAAATGTCGTCCGATTACTGTTGGTCAAACGTTAGTGTCTGAATTCTTAAACCCTATGAATATAGAAATCAGTGAATTAGCTGAAGCTATGGGTGTCCACAGAAATACACTAAGCCGGATAATTCACGATAAAGGTAGGCTTACTGCGCCAGTAGCTATCAAACTGGCTACAGCGCTAGGTAATACCCCAGAATTTTGGCTGCGAATTCAACACGCAGTTGACGTATGGGACGTAAAGAATAAGGTTTTTGACAAAGAGTCAAAAAATGTTAGACGCATTAAATCAAAAACCGAAAGAGTAGATGCTAGGTTCGGATAGAGTAGTCCCGTTAGCTACTATACAATGACTTATTTATATTTTAATAAACATATGGATCTTCCCTAATGGCACAAGCTGATACATTGGTTGAGCTTCTGAAAACAGCCAGCTCTGGCGATCAGCAGAGTTTTCGGAAAGTAGCCGAAAAACTAGTTCAAGAAGAGAAAGATAAAGGTCATCGAATCCTTGCCGAGCGATTACTGAAGTCGCTTCAGCAAGGCGCTAATATGAGTGCTAGGAATAACTCTATCAAGCGATCTGTATCTTCAAGCTCTGTAAAGGACTTGTTTTACGAATTAACACCAGAACGAGGCCTCGACAGCTTAATGCTGTCTGAAAAAATTAGGCCACTTATTAGCGAGCTGGTAGAAGAGCAGAAAAGGGCTGAACTTCTCCATGCTTATAATCTTAGTCCTAGAAACCGTATATTGTTAGCCGGCCCTCCCGGTAATGGAAAGACAACACTAGTCGAAGCCTTAGCGTTCGAGTTGATGTGTCCGCTAATAGTGATTCGTTACGAGTCACTCATTGGAAGCTATTTAGGGGAAACATCTACACGGATAAAAAACCTATTAGAGTATGTAAAAAGCCAACGATGTGTACTCTTTTTCGATGAGTTTGAGACGCTAGGAAAAGAAAGAGGTGACACCCACGAGACAGGAGAAATAAAGCGGGTCGTGAGCTCATTATTATTGCAACTTGATGAGTTGCCAGACTATGTTGTACTCGCTGCTGCTAGTAACCACCCAGAACTTTTGGATAGAGCGGTTTGGCGAAGATTTCAACTAAGAATAGAGCTTCCTAAACCGAGTAGAGCACAATTGTCGGAATTTATCGAATCGATAGCTAACCGATCTGGCGTTAACTTTGGTTATGCGCATGAAACATTAGCCAAATACCTACTTGGATCTAATTTCGCTGAGGTAGAGGAATTCTGTTTAAGTGTTATAAGACGAGCCGTCCTTGATAGAAGAACCGACAACGCAAGATCAATAGTCAAAATTAAAATTGAGCAGTGGCGAGGTAGATTAATGCCGAAAAGTGAGAATGGCTCTTTTGAATTCAAAACTAACGGATAAAGATAAAAGGATTTAGCATGGCTGATCATCTACCCCTTATAGTATTTCCCAACGCTTCAGTAATTCCTCCTGAAAAGGGAAAAGGTTTCCCAGTAAGTCAACCTAGTTTTCCAAGCCATGCTAACCAAGTAGGAAGACTTAGCGGTCAAATTGACTCTCTTAAGAGAGACTTTCAAGAGTATGCGGCTAATGTATCTGGAGCCGTTGCTGGCCTTGAACCTGAAACTGTGCTGGTAATAGAAATTGCGGGAAGCGTTGATGACTTTAAGCAAGCAATAGAATCAGCCGGTATGGAATGGCTCGGTGAGTGGGACATCGACGATATAGAACCAACAGATGACTTTTACCAATTAAACAGTAAAGGAGAGAGAGTCGATAAGCCGGTAACTGGTAGAATGTTTCTCTCGATGACAAGTCAAACTTCCCTTGAAGAACTTCTAAGCCTCTGGGAAAAATGGGAAAAGAACCAGAAACTACCCACAGGCAAGACAAAATGGCGAGATGTATTTAATCAATTACTGACGATTCGTAGATGGGGAATAGAAGAGACACTTATTGAAACAGGAATGATCGATAGGTGGGAAGATTATTTAAACCCAATAGATCCGGACGAGAAAATTTCTTTTCAAATAGAGCTATTCTATAGAAGGAACTCGCAAGTTAGGTCACGAATTGAGAGTGCTATTACCCAGCTTTTGGGTGAACTCGGAGGTCGAACATTAAGTTCGTTTGTAAATTATCCTGAAATATCGTTTCATGCGGTAAAAGCTGAGCTGCCAGCAAGCAGCATTAAAAGTATACTCGAAAGTATTGATAATAATGAAAAGAGAAGTGATGAGATACAGCTAATAACATTTCCAGGGATTATGTATTTTCGTCCAACAGGACAAAGTCTTGCTCCCGCTGAAGATGATGAAGGGGTACCGTTCGACTTTCCAGACATTCCTTCTGAAGAAGCGCCAGTAGCCGCTCTTATTGACGGCTTTCCACTTTTACAGCACGAAGCCCTAAAAGACAGAGTGCTAATTGATGATATTTTTGAATTAGAGCGCCATTATCAGCCTGGTGATCGAAAACATGGCACCAGCATGGCGTCGTTAATACTCTATGGCGACATGAGCTCTGAAGATTCTGAACCGCTGGCTAGAAAGTTATATTGCATCCCAATAATGCAACCAGACCCTAAAACACAAAATAGAAGCGAGCATATACCGGAAGATACCTTTTTTGAAGACAGACTTCATATAGCTATAAAATACTTAGTGGAGGGATCTGAAAATTCACAGCCCACCGGAATTCGGTTGATTAATTTGTCTATGGGAGATCCTGAAAGACCTTTTATTCACACACCAAGCCCATGGGCGAGACTTCTTGATTGGTTATCTTGGAAATATCGCATTTTATTCTGTGTGAGTGCTGGCAATTGTATAGAGCCTATTGATTTAGGCGTTAATCACAATGATTTTCGGGCACAAGCAGATGATGAGAGAATATCTTCTTTCTTGAAAGCCGCATCTCAAAACTTATCCTCCAGAAGACTTATTTCCCCAGCTGAATCGCTAAATTCTTTAACTATCGGAGCATTGCATGCTGATGATTTTGGGGAGTATCCGGCAAATGGTAGAGAAGATATACTTCCGAGCAATGAAATTTTCAGTCCGATATCGAGATTAGGATATGGGTTCCGAAAATCATTAAAACCGGAAATTTTCTTGCCCGGAGGAAGACAGCTCTATAGTCCGCCTATGCTAGATAGGGATACTATATATCATATCAATAAAGTTACAGCTTTAGGGCCTGGACAACGAGTTGCGTCTGATGGTTCAAAACAAGGTGAATTATCGAGTACTGCATTCACAAAGGGTTCAAGTAATGCCGCAGCTTTGGCTACCCGTGCCGGTATCAATATATACGACATGCTGGTTAGGCTCAGGGAAGATGAGAATGAGGAAATCCCAGATGACCTTATTTGTGTCGTCATTAAAGCGTTATTAGTTCATGGGGCAAGACATCCGGAAAATGCAAAGAAATCTTTGGTTGAATCACTTAAAAACAATTCCAACTCTCGGCGGATAAAGGAAGTTATATCTAGATATACTGGATACGGCACTCCTGATATAACTAGAGTACTTGAATGCACGTCCCAAAGGGCTACGGTTATTGGTTGTGGAGAAATTCGAGAAGACGAAATTCACGAGTATAAATTTCCATTACCAGCCGACCTTTCTGGCGAAAAGTTGTGGAGACATCTTATCATTACTCTCGCATGGTTATCTCCAATAAATCCCGACCATAGGAACTTAAGAGAAGCTAAACTTAATATTGAATCGGGTGGGGCCAATTGGGGAAAGACGCCTTTAAAGGTAAAAAGACAAGATTCTGACCATAACCAAGTATTGAGGGGTACAGTCCAACACGAGGTGTTGGAGGGTAACGATCAAATTTCTGCATTCCAGGAGGGAGACTCGTTAGTTCTGCGGGTGATCTGTAAGAAAGATGCAACCAACCGGCTAGACGAGTCAATTCCATATGGTTTAGCGGTAACCCTAGAGGTTAAGGAAGATACACAGATTAATATTTACCAGCAAATTAAAGCTGCAATCAAGCCTCAGGTTCCAGTTGGCTCAAACTCCTAAATTGGGGTTTAGTATGAATTTACGCAGTATCTAGTTTGAAGATAGGCTCAAATTAATAGAATGCACTGTCAGTACAAACTATTGATTTAAAAGGATTATTTTTATTTTTTCCTCTTGCATATTCTCAACCTCATGAGAATATTTAATAAAAGCAGGAGGACATAAT
>NZ_CFHTQA010000048.1:0-24837 GCF_984394615.1 Spongiibacter sp.
CCGGTACTCGGCTTCGGCGAAGGTCAGCTGGCTCATGCAGTAGTCCGGTTGAAATGGGTGTTCGCAGGATTATCTCAAATTCTGGAGGTTGTGCAGACCTTCCCTAAGTATAGATAAGTGGCGCGGAAATACGTTCCACGGCGCAGAGCCTGCAATATTCCCATTAATGATCGCGGCGAGGCGGTTTTTCACGGGGGTCCAGCAAGGACACGATCGCGATTTCATCTTCGTGGGCCAATGGCTTTTCTCCCGGACGGGGCTGGTTCACTCGCGTCGTCGGTTCGGCCACGCCATCGGCATCATCGCGGATCGATTCCTTAAAGCCGCAGCGTACACACTCACGCACCTGCTCTACATCGGACACGCGGTACATGACCGTTTTATCCATTTCCGCACACTTGGGGCACACCGCTCCTGCGATAAACCGCCGCGGTCTGAATTCCGTCGCCATCACGCCGTCCCTCCCGAACGATTGGGTAGAATGCCACTGTGTCGCAGCAAGGCATCGTTCGCGGGCTCACGACCGCGGAAGTTGCGGAACAGTTCTTCCGCATCGCGCGCACCGCCCTGCTCAAGAATTTCCCGACGGAAGCGAGCCCCCGCACCGGGGTCCATGACGCCCTGCTCCTCAAACAGTGAGAATGCATCCGCCGACAGGACTTCTGCCCATTTGTAGCTGTAATAACCGGCCGCGTAACCGCCGGCAAAGATATGGGAAAAGCTGTTCTGGAAGCGGTTGAACGCCGGCGGCAGCAATACAGCCACCTGGTCGCGGACCTCAGCCATGAGCTCGTCAATTTGCGCCTCATCACGAATGTCAGTTTGCATATGCAGGCGGAAATCAAACAGAGCAAACTCAATCTGACGCAACATCTGCATCCCCGACTGGAAGTTTTTCGCCGCCAGCAGTTTGTCCAGAAGGGCCTCAGGTAATGGCTCTCCTGTTTGATAGTGACCGGAAATCAGCGGGATCACAGATTTCTCCCAACACCAGTTTTCCAGAAACTGACTGGGCAGCTCTACAGCGTCCCAGGCGACACCGTTAATGCCCGACACCGACAGGCAATCCACCTGGGTCAGCATATGATGCAGGCCATGCCCAAACTCGTGGAACAGGGTGGTCACTTCATTGTGCGTCAGCAGGGAAGGCCGCGATTCCGTCGGCGGGGTAAAATTGCATACCAGAAAAGCGACCGGGCGCTGTACAAGACCGTCCGCCAACTGTCGGCGCCCCCGGCAATCCGCCATCCATGCACCGCCTCGCTTGTTGGCCCGCGCGTAGATATCCAGATAGAACTGGGCGATCACCTCGCCATCGCGGAGCACATCAAAGCAACGGGCATCGGCGTGCCACAGCGGTGCTTCGCGCGGGGCAAAACTCAAGTCAAAGAGCTCACCCGTCACCGTGAGAAGCCCATCCAGCACCCGCTCAGCAGGGAAGTAGGGACGCAGCTCCTCCTGGGATACCGCGTACTGCTTCTCGCGCAGTTTTTCGCTGAAGTAGGGCACATCCCAGGCCGCCAACTCGGCCTGCCCAAGGTCCGCAGCAAAGGCTTTCAACTCCGCCAGTTCGCGCTCGGCGACCGGACGACTGGCGTCAGCCAGCTCACCCAGAAAATCCAGCACGGTATCGCAACTCGGTGCCATTTTGCTGGCCAGCGAATCCTCTGCGTAATTGGCAAAACCCAGTAGCTGCGCCAACTCCTGCCGCAACTGCAGGATCTCGACCATCAGCGGGCCGTTATCCCACTGGGTGCCGCTGGGCGACAGGGCCGATGCACGGGTAACATAGGCTTCGTACAGTTCACGTCGCAATTCACGGTTGTTGCAGTACTGCATGACCGGCAGGTAAGAGGGAATATCCAGGCTCAGGCGGTAACCGGATTTCTCTTTGGCCTTGGCTGACGCCGCCAGACCCTCGAGCACCGAATCCGGCACGCCGGCAAGCTGCTCGCGATCGTCGATAAACTTTTCCCAGCCATCGGTAGCATCGAGAACGTGATTGGAAAAGCGTGTGGACAGCTCACTCAAGCGATGCTGGATGGCAGTAAAGCGCTGTGCCGCTTCCCCCTCCAACGCGACACCAGAGAGGGTGAAATCCCGCAGCATATTGCGTACCGCCTGCTTGCGAGGCTGGGACAAGTCGTTAAATTCAGGGCTGTCGGCCAAGGCTTTAACACGCTCGTAGAGCGGGCGATTCTGTCCCATTTCACTGTTGTAGGCAGTAAGCAGCGGCAGGCATTCATCGTAGGCAGTGCGCCATTTTTCGCCGCTGATCACCGAGTGCAGGTGACTGAGTGGCGCCCAGAACTGGCCGATGCGGTCATTTACGGCCTCCAGCGGCTCCATGAGGCTGTCCCAGCTCGGCGTCCCACTTTCTTCCAGCAGCGCAGCCACCGCCTTTCGGCTGTCATTCAACAGGGCATCGCACTGCACAGGGTAATCGTCAGGATTCAGTGCAGAAAAGTCGGGGAGTGATTGCTCGGCATACATATTCAGATACTCTCAAATTGCCGTTTTCAGGTGTCCAGCTTACCAGATAGTCCGGTACGACGGCTGCCTTCAGGCCGATTTCCGCCGGGGATTTGGCTGGTTACAATGGAGCAAATGCTTAACAACCGGAGCCACACCATGCCGTATTGCGCCAACGACTATATTCGTCGCTTTAATGGACAGACACCCCAGCTTGGCGAGCGTGTATTTGTTGACCCCAGTGCCGTCGTCATTGGCGATGTGCATATTGGCCGGGACAGTTCGATATGGCCGAATACCACCGTGCGAGGCGATATGCATCGCATCCGCATTGGCGAACGTTGCAGTATTCAAGACAACTCGGTACTGCATATCACCCATGCCGGCCCCTACAACCCCGACGGTTATCCGCTGAGCATCGGCAATGACGTCACCGTTGCCCACAGCGTCACCCTTCATGGCTGTGAGATTGGCAGTCGTGTGCTGATCGGTATGGGCTGTATCGTGATGGACGGGGCAGTTCTCGAGGATGATGTGGTGGTCGGCGCCAACAGCCTGGTGCCACCGGGCAAGCGCTTGGCAAGCGGCTACCTCTACGTGGGCAGCCCCGCCAAGCCGGTGCGCCCACTGAGCGAGAAAGAGTTTGACTACTTTTGCTACAGCTCCGCCAACTACAGCCGCCTGAAGGACCAGCACATTGCCGAGTTAGACGGCGATGGCACCGGTGTCGACGAGTAGATAGCCGAGATACGCCAAGTACACCAGCAACAGCAGGCCGCCCTCGTAGCGCCGTATTTCCGGCGCCTTGCGCGGGCCGAAAGCCACCAGATAAAAAGCCGCCGTGAGCATGATCATCAGCGGGTAATCCCGGCTGACCACCGCGCTATCAATGGCCCCTGGCGACAGCAGGCCGGGCAATGCCATCACCCCCAGCAGATTGAACAGGTTAGAACCGATGACATTGCCGATCGCAATATCGTGCTCACCTTTGCGCGCCGCCGCGACCGATGCCGCCAACTCCGGCAGACTGGTACCGATTGCCACCACGGTGAGACCGATCACCAGATCGCTGACCCCAAAAGCCTGCGCCAACTCCACCGCCGACCAGACCAGCATTCGCGCAGAGCCCATTAGCAGCAGCAAGCCCACCAGCAGCCAGCCCAACGCCACCGGCAGTGACATATCGTGAGGGATTTCCTCTTCAAACTCGGCTTCGATGGCATCGCCGGGGCTGTGTTTGGCTTCCCATAGCTGACGCAAGATCACCGCGACAAAGCCGCATACCAGAATCGTTCCGTCGAGCACATCCAGCACGCCATCGCGCAACAGGAAGTAGCCAATCACCATCACCAGTAACAGTAAGGGCAGTTCGCGGGTAATCAGCTTGCTCTGCACACGAAGGGGAATGTACAAGGCCGTCAGGCCGAGAATCAGCGCAATATTGGTGATATTCGAGCCCAAGGCATTGCCGACGGAAAGCCCCGACTGACCATCCAGTGCTGCCAGTGCCGACACCAACATCTCAGGCGCGGAGGTGCCAATCCCCACCACCAGAATGCCGACCACCAGGGTGGAAACACCGAGAATCGACGCGGTTGCCGACGCTCCCATCACAAAGCGATCAGCACTCCAAACCAGCAACACCAGGCCGACAATCAGCGTGGCCACAACAAGCAACATAATGGATTTCCTTTAGCGCCGCGCTCAGTTTGACAGCGACTGGCGAATCATTTCGATAACAGGTTTGGTATCGGGGCGAACACCCCGCCAAATACAGAAAGACTCGGCGGCCTGCTCAACCAGCATCCCCAAGCCGTCTGACACCGCCCAGGCGGCTTCGGAGGCCGCCCACCGCATAAAGGGGGTGGGATCGGCGCCGTACATCATGTCATAGGCGCAGCAGTCATTACTGAGAATACTGCCAGGCAGCGGCGGCAAGTCGCCACTCATACTCGCACTGGTGCCATTCACAATCAGGTCAAACTGGCCCTCTGACAACAGCTCGTAGCCACCACCGCTTACATCACCCATGTCGGCAAACAGTTCCGCCAGCGATTCTGCCTTGGATGCCGTGCGATTAACGACCAGCAGCCGTTCTGGTCGCTGTTTCAACAGCGGCCCCAGAATCCCGCGTACCGCACCGCCAGCGCCCAGTACCAACACCCGGCGGCCACTGATCTGCCAGCCGAGGTTGTCATTCATGTCACGGACCATCCCCACGCCGTCGGTGTTGTCGCCGTAAATACGGCCATCCTCACCACTCGCCAGGGTATTCACCGCACCAGCAAGCCGCGCTCGACCACTGAGCTCGTCGGCAAACTCAAAGGCATCCAGCTTGAAGGGCACCGTAATATTGAGTCCGCGACCGCCGTTGCGAAAAAATTCCGCAGCCACTTCGGCAAAACGGCCCAGCTCAACCTTGTGGGCGCGGTAGTGAAGCGTCTGTCCGGTTTGCTCGGCAAACGCCGCGTGAATCTGCGGAGATTTGCTGTGTTTGATGGGGTTACCAAACACCGCGTACTGATCGACTGTATCCATAGGGCTAGGCTAACCAATCCCGAGGTGGCAGAAAGTCCCTGTACAGAGCCTGTTCAGGGCTGTTGTCTTCGGGTTGCCAATTATACTCCCATCGCACCAAGGGTGGCAGTGACATGAGTATGGATTCGGTACGGCCGCCGCTTTGCAGACCAAACAACGTGCCGCGGTCAAACACCAAATTGAACTCAACGTAACGGCCGCGACGGTAGAGCTGGAACTGGCGCTCACGCTCGCCCCAAGGCATGTCGCGACGGCGCTGCAGAATCGGCACATAGGCTTTGCAGTAAGAATCGCCGACCGCCTGCATAAATCCAAAGCTGCGTTCGAAGCCGCCCTCGTTCAGATCATCGAAGAACAGGCCGCCAACCCCGCGCGCTTCATCGCGATGCTTGAGATAGAAATACTCGTCACACCACTGCTTGTAACGTGGATACACCTCGTCACCAAACGGCGCACAGGCCTCGAACGCGGTCTGGTGCCAGTGCCGACAATCCTCTTCAAAGCCGTAATAAGGGGTCAGGTCATAGCCGCCGCCGAACCACCATACCGGCTCTTCGCCGTCTTTTTCCGCCACAAAAAAGCGTACATTCGCGTGGCTGGTCGGCAAATAGGGATTGAGCGGATGAATTACCAGCGATACCCCCATTGCCTGATACCGGCGCCCGGCCAGTTCCGGACGGTGTGCCGTGGCACTGGCGGGCATGGTGTCACCCTGAACATGGGAAAAATTGACGCCACCTTTCTCTATCAGCGCCCCATCCGTCATCACCCGGCTGCGACCGCGTCCCCAATCGTCTTCCACAAAACGGGCCTGGCCATCGCAGACCTCCAGCTCCGCGCAGATATGATCTTGCAACGACAGCAAGTACTGCTTAACAGCGGCGATATCGACGTGACTCATAGGGACTCCTAACCCGGTCGAAGAATGTCGCCCGTGAGGGCGTCGCGGATACAGCTCGGTTGCAGGCGACCGCCCAGTCGACCCGGCAAATAATAATCCACCGCGGTGGCAAAATAGCGTTGCGCCTGCGACTGACTGCGGGCCGGCTCCAGGCCTGCCGGGTTGGCTGAGGTCGACACCAGACAACTGCCTGTCGCACGACACAAGGCCCCAGTAAGTGGGTGATCACTTACCCGAACAGCCACACTGTCAAAGCGACCACGAACCCATTCCGGCACAAACTCCCGATCAGGAATAACCCAGCTCACCGGGCCAGGCCAGCTCTGCAACAAGGCCTGCTGACGCTCCTCCGGCAAGCTGGACAGCAGCGGCGCTATCCTTGCCACGCTGTCAGCCACAATCAGCAGCCCTTTGGCCGGATCGCGCTGCTTGAGTTCGCAGATACGGGCCACCGCCGCCGCATCGCCAGGTAGGCAGGCAAGCCCCCACACCGCTTCCGTAGGATGGCAGACAACGCCGCCAACCAGCAGCACATCGGCCGCACGACGCAGGCGAAACTGGGAGATAGCATTCATGGCAAGCGGAAACCTGCGACAAGAGGTGAGTAAACGCGGGCAAGTTACCCAAAGGCGGCAACCATTGCAAATCAGCGACAGCGCTGCCAGCCGCCGTGGGCCTGTTCGGCCCAACCATCCAATTCCAGTTCACTGAGCGCAGACAATAAAGCGGCGACCGTCAGACTACTTCGCTGCGCGAGTTGTTCAAGACTCTGGGGCGCGTCATCCAGCAGAGCATACAGCGGCGGCGGGGCCCCTGATGCCTCGTTGTCGACAGGCGCACGGCCTTGTATCCCGCCGGGCTGTGGCGGCAACTCACTGAGAATATCCTCGAGGGTCTCCACCAGTTTGGCACCTTCGCGAATCAGCGCATTGCAGCCCCGACTGGCCGGACTGTGGATCGAGCCGGGCAGGGCAAAGACTTCACGATTCTGTTCCAGCGCCTGCCTTGCGGTGATCAGCGAGCCGCTCCGTGTGGTTGCCTCCACCACCAGCACCCCGAGCGACAGACCACTGATAATGCGGTTGCGGCGAGGAAACTGGTGCCGCAGTGGCTCCGCCCCCGGTGGGTATTCACTCAGCAGCAAACCGTTTTCAGCAATTGCCCCATACAAGTCGGCATTGCGTCTCGGGTAGCAGACATCCACGCCGCAGCCCAGTATGGCCACCGTGCTGGCATCGGCATCCAGTGCACCACAATGAGCTGCCGCATCAATTCCCAGTGCCAGACCACTGACGATAGTGAAACCGCTGTCGGCCAGTGCGCGGGCAAAGGCTTGGGCATCCTGCTCGCCACGACGGCTGGCCCGGCGGCTTCCCACCATCGCCAGCATGGCCTTACTGAGCAACTCCCGACGGCCACGGAGGTAGAGCAGCAGCGGCGGATCGTGAATTTCCCGCAGCAGAGCCGGGTATTCACTGTCCCCCAAGGACAGCAGGGAGCACTCTGCTGACGTCAGAACGTCGCGCAGGCTCTCTCGCTGCGCACGGTTGGCGAGCCGCTGTGCGAACTCTCGACGCAATCGATCATCCAGGAGCCGTGACGCCTGCGCATCGAGCGTAACGGGCAGCCGCGCTTCCAGCTCTGCACGACTCGCGGATATCAATTCGTCAGGGTGGCGGAATAGCAGCATGAGCGCACGCCAGTGCGCACTGGGGAGTTTGATGCTGCGCTGCAACTGCAGCCAGCAGAGAGCGGCTTCGTCCATGGTCTGCATCCTTGCATGACGGTCCGGCTAGCCTGAGCGCGCCACAGCGCGCTCGTTTATCAGGGATTGCGGACTTTATCGCCAACCTTGAGTGTTTGCTCCGCCTTGAGCACCAGAGCATAGCTGACTTTTTCAAATGTGCGGAACACCATCAGCACCCCAGCGCGTACATCGGGGGTTTGCAGGCGCTCGCCCGTTACCGGATCGCGAACCACGACACCGGTGGTATAAATCGCCAACACATCGCCACTTTGCAGCTCGTTGCGATCCCCCAGATTCAGCGTCACTACATCCATACTGCCAATCTGGGTCAGACCACCCTCTACGGCAATAATGAAGCCATTCTGTGGATCTTGGGGCGCACTGGGTTCAAACCGAGCAACCAGCTCACGACTCTCCAGCGGCAGGAAGCGGTCGGCCCGACGAATCTCTTGCGTGCTGCGATTCAGCGCCAAAGTGGCAATATCGCCTTCGCTCTGCAGCAAGTGGGCAGAGCCGATATCCATGGCTTCAACACCGAGCAACTCGCGGCTGCGGGGATCGACATAGACCTTGCCACGGCGGTAAATGCCGTAATTGTCCTGGCCGGAAAAATCGCCGCGACCGAGGATTTCGTCACCGGCACCCGCAACGATATTGCCGCGCTTGCCAGACAGCACATACGGCGCCGATTCCAGCTCCTCATTACTGACCACCCGGCTGCGGGTCATAAACGGGGCAATGACGTCCAGCGGAATGGCAGGAATGGCGTCGGCAATATCGGAAATCCGCATCTGCGGACTGAGCTTGACCACCGTATTCCCGGCCTCGGGGTTGCGCACCAGCACCGGACGGCCATCGACCCACATCAGTTTGAGCACATCGCCCGGATAAATCAGGTGGGGGTTTTCAACCTGAGGGTTGTAGTACCACAATTCCGGCCAGAGCCACGGGTCGTCGAGGAACATCGCCGAGATATCCCACAGCGTATCACCGCGCTTTACCACATAGGTCTGTGGATGACCGGCTTTCAGCGACAACACATCGCCGGCCTGGGCAACACTGACCAACACCGCTAACAGCAAACCCAGCACGGTATTTTTCATACTTTCGGTCCTTAACACAGTTCATCGGCAATTATGGCCGACGAATCAGGAAATTCCACGGCGCTCGCGGTATACTAGGCGGCTGCATCAGCGTGGCACAAACGCCCCGCCTGTCAGGCCTGCAACGCCGCGCGGCGTTTGCGAATAATCCTTATATTAGCAATAGTTAGGCAACATACACGACAACTTGGTCACAATCACTTATGGCTGTCCTTGAGATACTGGAATTTCCCGACCCACGCCTGCGCACCGTCGCAAAACCGGTAAGCGAGGTAGACGACCGCATTCGTGCGCTGATCGACGACATGTTCGACACCATGTACGAAGCGCCGGGTATCGGGCTCGCTGCCAGTCAGGTAGATGTTCACGAACAAATCGTGGTCATTGATATCAGTGAAGACCGCAGTGAGCCGCTGGTTTTCATCAACCCCGAGATCACCGTGCTCGATGAAGAGCTGTTCCAATACGACGAAGGCTGCCTGTCTGTGCCTGGCTTTTACGAGGCGGTACAACGTCCACGCCACATTCGCGTAAACGCGCTGGACCGCGACGGCAAGCCCTTCGAGATGGAACCGGAGGGCCTGCTCGCCGTATGTATTCAGCACGAACAGGACCACCTGCTCGGCAAACTGTTTGTCGACTATATTTCGCCCCTCAAGCGCAACCGCATTCGCGGCAAGCTGGAGAAAAAACACAAACGCGAGGCGAAGGTATAGGAGACCGCTGGTGCCCGACACCCGATTGAAGCTGGTTTTTGCCGGTACCCCTGAATTCGCTGCCCAGCACCTGAAAGCCCTGCTGGAAGACGGTCGCCATGACGTTATTGCAGTCTATACCCAACCCGATCGCCCGGCCGGGCGCGGCAAGAAGCCACGCCCCAGCCCGGTGAAAGCCCTTGCCGAAGCGGCCGGCCTGCCGGTATACCAACCCCTTAACTTCAAAGCGCAGGACGACCGCGATGCTCTGACGGCGCTGGGCGCCGACCTGATGGTCGTGGTGGCCTACGGCTTGATTCTGCCTCAGGCCGTGCTGGACCTTCCCCGCCTTGGCTGCGTGAACGTACACGCCTCCATCCTGCCGCGCTGGCGAGGTGCGGCGCCAATTCAGCGCGCCATTGAGGCAGGCGATGCGGAAACGGGCGTCACCATCATGCAGATGGCTGCGGGCCTGGACACCGGTGACATGCTGCACATTGTGCGCTGCCCAATCGGCCCCGAGGACACCTCGGCCAGCCTGCACGATCAGCTGGCAGTACTCGGCGGTCCGGCGCTGCTGGATGCACTGGATCAGCTTGCCAGCGGCACCGCGCAACCCGAAGTGCAGGACGACAGCCTGAGCAACTACGCAGCGAAAATCGACAAGGCCGAAGGCGATATCGACTGGACGCTCAGCGCGACAGAACTCGACCGCCGCATTCGCGCCTTTGTGCCATTTCCGGTCTGCTACACCCAACTCGGTGAAGATCGGCTGCGCATCTGGCGGGCAACGCCGGAAACCGGCAGCGGCCAGCCCGGAGAAATTCTCAGCAGCGATAAAAGCGGTATTGTGGTCGCCTGTGGCGAAGGCGCCCTGCGCCTGCTCAGCCTGCAACTCCCCAACGCCCGCCAAATGGATGCCGCCGAACTGCTCAACGGCCATGCCGCGCGCTTCCAGCCCGGCACCGTGTTGGGCGCACGATGAGCTGCCCCCGCGTCGCCGCCGCCCGCTGCCTGGCCGCCGTGCGCAACGGCGCATCCCTGAGCCGCCAGCTCCCCATTGAAGAACGCACGCTGCCCGACAACCAACGCCCCCTTTACCGGGAGTTGTGTTACGGCACGCTGCGCCAGTTCTGGCGTCTCGACGCCGCCTTGAAGCCCTGTTTCAGCAAGGGCCTGAAGCACCGCGACGACGATGTGCGCATGCTGATTTATATCGGTGCCTACCAGCTTTTCCATACCCGGGTTCCTCCCCACGCCGCGATCAACAGCGCAGTGGACGGCTGCCGCAAGCTGAAAAAAAAATGGGCAGCGGGGATGTGCAACGCTATTTTGCGTCGCTGCCAGCGCGACGGCGAGGCGCTGTTTGCCGGACTGCCCCCGGCGGCGGCCAGCGCCCATCCCGAGTGGCTGTATAAGGCCATTACACGTGCCTGGCCAGAGCAGGCCGAAGCGGTACTCGCAGCCAATAACAGTCACCCGCCATTCTGCCTCCGCGTAAACCGCCTTCACGCTGATCGGGACAGCTACCTTCAACAATTGAGCGCCGCCGATATTAGTGCCAATTGCTGCGACTTTGCCCCGCTGGGCCTGCGACTTCCGCAAGCCTGTGCAGTCGATCGCCTGCCCGGTTTCAACGACGGCGCGGTATCGGTTCAGGACGAAGCCGCTCAGCTTTGCACCACACTGCTCGACCTTCAGCCCGGTCAACGCGTACTGGACGCCTGCGCGGCCCCCGGCGGCAAAAGCGGTGCCATTCTGGAAGCTGAGCCGCAACTCGACTCGCTGCTGGCGCTGGACGTCGACGCCTCTCGCCTGACTCGCATTGAAGAAAACCTCGAACGCCTCGGTCTTCGCGCCGCCTGTATTGCCGCAGACGCCGCGAAGCCTGACGAGTGGTGGGACGGCCGGGCCTTTGACCGCATCCTGCTGGATGCCCCGTGCAGCGCTACCGGCGTGCTGCGCCGCAATCCGGATATTCGCCTGCACCGCCGCGCCGACGATATCCCCGCGCTGGCCAAGCTTCAGTCCCGCATCCTCGACGCCCTCTGGGAGTGTCTGGCACCCGGTGGCCTGCTGCTGTACGCCACCTGTTCCGTGCTCCCGCAGGAAAACGAACAGCAAGTTCAGGCTTTCCTGAAACGCCAGCCGAAGGCGCTTGCAGAGACTATTGATGCCGATTGGGGACTGGATCGCGGGGTCGGCCGACAGCTGCTGCCCAGCGTCGACGGCCCCGATGGCTTCTTCTATGCCGCGCTGCGCAAGGTAAATGGCTGAGGAATTGCTTGAGCCGGAGCGGCGAAACACCGCACAATTGCGCCATTGGTGCAGGGCAACTGAAAGCTTATGAAAATTATTATCCTTGGCGCCGGTCAGGTCGGCGGCACACTGGCGGCAAATCTGGCCAGCGAGCACAACGATATTACGGTGGTCGATAAGGACGCCGAGCGCCTGCGCGAGCTGCAAGACCGGCTGGATATAGGCACTGTCTGTGGCTCAGCATCTCACCCCGACGTGCTCTACAGCGCCGGGGCTGAAGATGCCGACATGCTGATCGCCGTGACCAGCTCCGACGAAATCAATATGGTGGCCTGTCAGGTTGCCTACAGTCTGTTCCGCACCCCCACCAAAATCTCCCGCATCCGCTCCAGCTCCTACACCTCGCGAGCCAAACTGTTCGGTGTCGACGCCATTCCCATAGACGTGTTCATCAGCCCCGAAGAGCTGGTCTGCCGCTATATCAAACGCCTGCTGCAATACCCCGGCTCGCTGCAGGTGCTGGATTTTGCCGATGGCAAGGTGCAGCTGGTCGGCGTAAAGGCCTATTACGGCGGCCCGCTGGTCGGCAACGAGCTGGCGACCATCCGCGAACACATGCCCAAAGTCGACACTCGCGTCGCCGCTATTTTCCGGCGGGGCAATGCCATCGTGCCCACCGGCACTACCGTGGTAGAAGCGGGTGACGAGGTGTTCTTTATCGCCGCCAAGAAAAACGTCATGCCGGTGATGAGCGAACTGCGGCGGCTGGATACCCGTTACAAGCGACTGATCATTGCCGGGGGCGGCAACATCGGTGAACGTCTGGCCAGTGCGGTCGAAGGCCGCTACAACGTCAAGATTATCGAGCGTAGCTATGAGCGCTGTCGCACTCTGTCAGAGCAGCTCCGCCACGCCATTGTGTTGCACGGCAGCGCCTCTGACCACGAGCTGCTGGCGCAGGAAAACATCGAGGAGACAGATGTCTTTCTGGCGCTGACCAATGACGACGAGGCCAACATCATGTCCTCACTGTTGGCCAAGCGCATGGGCGCGCGCAAGGTGGTCACCCTGATTACCAATCCGGCGTATGTTGATCTGGTTCAGGGCGGCGAAATCGATATTGCCCTGTCACCGCAACAGATCACCATCGGCAGTCTGCTCACCCATGTGCGTCGCGGCGATATTTACAATGTGCACTCGCTGCGCCGGGGCGCCGCCGAGGCATTGGAAATTATTGCTCACGGCGACAGCCGCTCATCGCGCGTGGTGGGGCGCCGACTGGATGAAATCGACCTGCCCGACGGTGTCACTATCGGTGCCATTGTGCGCGGTGAGGAAGTGATGATTGCCCATAGCCACCTGACCGTAGAAAGCGAAGACCACCTGATTCTCTTCCTGGTCGACAAGAGCAAAATCAAGCTGGTGGAGAAGCTGTTCTCGGTAGGCTTCACCTTCTTTTAAGTAGCGGAGACCGGCATGCACCTGATGACGATCTGCCGCATTATCGGCATCTTGCTGATGATTTTCAGCCTGACGATGGCAATGCCGGCCGCACTGGCATTGATCTATCACGACGGCGCATTGCACGCATTCAGCTCTGCCTTTGTCGTTACCTTCAGCAGCGGCCTGCTGTTGTGGGGAATCAGTCGCGGCCGCCAGCCCGATCTCGGCATTCGCGACGGCTTTCTGGTGGTTTCCCTGTTCTGGACGGTTCTGGGTTTGTTCGGTGCACTGCCGTTCTATCTGTCGGACAGTCCGGGCTTGTCGGTCAGCGATGCGGTCTTTGAGTCCATTTCCGGCCTCACCACCACCGGCGCCACGGTAATCGTCGGCCTCGATGAGCTGCCGATTTCCATCCTGTTTTACCGCCAGTTTCTGCAATGGTTGGGCGGCATCGGGATTATCGTGATCGCCGTAGCGATCTTGCCCATATTGGGCATCGGCGGCATGCAGCTGTATCGCGCCGAAATCCCCGGCCCGGTGAAAGACAATAAACTCACCCCACGTATTACCGGCACCGCAAAAGTGCTGTTTTTAATGTATGTGGCGATGACGGCTGCCTGCACGCTGGCCTATTGGTTGGCGGGAATGACGCCCTTCGACGCCATCGGCCACGCCTTTTCCACCGTGGCGATTGGCGGCTTCTCTACCCACGATGCCAGCATGGGCTACTTCGACAGCCCGCTGATCCTGATGATATGCAGCGTGTTCATGCTGCTGGCCGGCATGAGCTTTGCGATCCATTTCCATGTGTGGCGCGCCCGCAGTGTGCGCCACTACCTGGCAGACTCGGAAACCCGCTTCTACCTCGGCGTGATGCTGATCGCGATGATTTGCGTGTGCGCCTACCTGATTTTCACTGGCGACCAGACACCTGGCGACGGATTGATTCACGGTATTTTCCACACGGTCTCCATTGCCACCACTGCGGGCTTCGGCGCCGACGACTTTGCGTCCTGGCCCAGCTTCCTCCCCATCGGCCTGTTAATGCTCTCTTTTATGGGCGGCTGCGGCGGCTCGACTGGCGGCGGGATGAAAGCCGTGCGCATCATGCTGATTGCCAAGCAGGGCATCCGGGAACTGAAGCAGCTCATTCATCCCAATGCGGTCATTCCTCTGAAAATTGGCTCCACGCGCGTTGAGGCGAAAGTGGTCAGCGCAGTGTGGAGCTTTGTGGGCGTCTACCTGATTTCGTTTATCGGCATTACCTTGTTCATGATGGCCTGCGGGCTGGATTTTCTCTCCGCCTTTTCCGCAACGGCAGCCTCTATCAATAATATGGGGCCAGGCCTGGGCGAGGTCGCCGCCAATTACAGCAGCGTGACCGACATCGGCAAATGGATGCTCTGTTACGCGATGTTGCTGGGGCGACTGGAAATCTTCACCTTGCTGGTACTGCTGATGCCGGCTTTCTGGAGACGTTGATGCCCGTTGCCGACAAATGGGAGCGGCGCTATCAGCAGGCGAACCTCCCCGTCGACGCCTGTGCACTGCTTCAGCAACAGCAGGCACGACTGCCGACAAGCGGCCGGGCACTGGATCTCGCCTGCGGCCTCGGCGGCAACGCGGTGCTGCTCGCCCGCCACGGATTAGCGGTCGATGCAGTGGATAAGGCCGCCACCGCCATTCGCAAACTGTCGGAATACGCCGCACAGCAACAACTGCCGATTAACGCCCTGTGCATCGACCTGGAATGCACCACCTCGCGCTGGCTGCTCGAGCAGCATAGTCGCTATGACGTGATCGTTGTCAGCTATTATCTTCACCGTCCGATTCTGCCATTGATTGAAGCCGCGCTGGCGCCGGGAGGCCTGTTGTTTTACCAGACCTTTAATTCGCTGCGCGCCAGCCCTAGCGGGCCGCAAAACCCCGATTTTTTGCTGACGGAAAATGAGTTGGCTGATCGATTTTCCTCGCTTTCCACACGCCTCCATCGGCAGGACATCAATGCCGAAGAAACGACGAAACCTCTACAAACGCAGTATATTGGCCAACGGGATGCATAATCTTCTGGCGCCCTGTCAGTAGCCCTGCCATGATAGCTACGTCCTGTTAACCGAGTTCACTATGGAGTATCTGCGCTTCATCGTCGCCATAGCGATTGCCGCGATTCTGGCTGCGGGCAGTCTGCTGCTGCCCGAGCACCGATTCGACAGCAATGTGGTCGCACTGGCGGTGTTTTCGACCGCACTGGCACTGCTGCTCGCCTATTGCAGTTTCCGTCTTGCACGCTTCAAACAACGTGCTGCCAGCAGCATAGAGGAGGCCGAGCGACTGGCCACCTTGCTGGAACACAGTCCGGCGGCGCTGGTCTTGCTGGACCAGCAATTTCAGCCTCTTTATATCAACAAAAAATTCCGCAACCTCAGCCGCCTGCCCGATAACAGCCGCCGCGAAGATATCGCCGACATGCTGGCCCGCGTCAGTGAAGATACTCGCCAACAGGCTCTGGCCACGCTTCGACAAGGCCGCGACTGGGAAGGGGAGCTGCATATGCAGCTGCAGGGCCAGGACGAGTATATATCGGCCGTGGCCAGTGCTATTTACGATGCCGAAGGAAACATCGAGCAGTATCTGATCAGCTGCGAAGATATCTCCGAACACAAGGCGATTGCCAACCGGCTGTTTGTTCGCGAGCACTACAATGTGCTGACCGGCCTGCCCAATCGACAGCTGGCCTTGAAGAACCTCCAGCACAGTATTGAACAACGCAACGGCTTTGGATTGCTGCATATCGACCTGGATCGCGTTCGCTATATCAACGACTCGCTGGGTCACTGGGTCGTCGACCGCCTTTTCCGCAGCACGGCCGAGCGCCTGCAACGCTGCTTGCGTAACGACCAGTTGCTGGCGCACCTGGGGGCCGACGAATTTCTGGTGGTCCTGGGCGATAACAGCTGCCGCGACGAAGCCCGTATTTTTGCCGACAGCTTGCTCGAGATAATCAGCGAGCCACTCGCCATCGACACTCACGATATCACCCTGTCCGCCAGCATCGGCATTGCCCTGTATCCGGATGATGGCGACGGCGCCGAAACCCTGTTGCGCCGGGCAGAAGCGGCCATGTTTACCGCTAAAAGCCGGGGCGGTGGTCAATTCTGTTTCTATGAAGCGGGCATGAGCAGCCAGGCCGAGCAGCGATTGGAAACCGAAGCTCAACTGCGGCGCGCCATTGAAAAAGATGAGTTCAAGCTGCACTACCAGCCCGTCGTCGACCTGAGTACCAACAAGCTGATCGGTGCCGAGGTGCTGCTGCGCTGGTATAACAACGAGCTGAAAAACCCCGGCCCTGACCGATTTATTGGCATCGCCGAAGAGTGTGGCCTGATCAACGGAATTGGCGAGTGGGTGTTGATCAACGCCTGCAAGCAGGCGGTGCGCTGGCGGCACGCCGGACTGCCCGAGATGAGTATTGCGGTGAATATCTCCGCCCGACAGTTCGAGGGCGCACAGGTGGTGGAGAGTGTTAAGAAAGCACTGAAACAGTCCGGGCTGCCTGCCAAACAACTCGAGCTGGAGATTACCGAGGGACTGCTGATTAACGACGATCCCAAAATCCGCGAGTGCTTCCAGCAGCTCAAGGCACTGGGAGTGAAACTGTCACTGGACGACTTCGGCACCGGCTATGCGTCGCTGAGCTATCTGAAGCGCTATCCCTTCGATATTCTCAAAATCGATCGCAGCTTTGTTCACGACATCGACCGCAGCGGCGACAGCATGACGCTGGTGAACGCCATTATCGCCATGGCTCACAGCTTCAATATGTCGGTGATTGCTGAAGGTGTGGAAAACCTTCAGCAGCGGCGCCTGCTGCGCGATCATCACTGCGATAAGGTACAGGGCTTCCTCTACGCACCGGCGCTCAATGCGGAAAGCTTTGAAGACTGGGCGAACCGCTACCGTGAAATCCAGCAGGCGCGCCACGTCTGAGCTCCAGCGCTACGGCAGGCGGGGATGCAAGGCGCTATCTCCAGACCATATCGCGGGCGGCAGGCAGAGGGGCAGGGGAGACGCGCCCGGCAACAGCCAGACAGGCGCCGCAAAGGCAACGGGGCGATCACCGGCATCGCCATCCAGAACCCGCACAAAGGCATAGCGTTTTTCCGCCGACACGGTGAGTGTGCCCGTCAGCGTGTCGCCACGCCCTTCTGCAATCACTTCATTCCCCGGCCCCACCAGTTGAATTCGGGCACTGCTCATCGGCGCGCCGCTGTGGCGGCGCACCGTCACAGTAAAGGGCAGAGTCGTTCCGGCAGGACGCTGTAATCTCGCACCCATGGCCTGACCATCAACGTGGTAGTCGAGGCGCAAATCATTGTAATGCTGCGCCACGGCGTACATGCGCCGGGCAAGCATGGCGTCGCGCAGATCGTCCAGCTTACGGGAGCGAGCGACAATCACCGTTTTAGGCAGATCGGGGTCACCCCAAGTAACCCCGTGATGATCTTCCGAGCCCACCGGCGCAAGGTGCCAGCCCTTGTCCAGAGCGTAGCTGAACCAACTGCCGAGCGGGCCATCGCTGTCATATTCACTGCCCTTGCCAAACACCTCCAACCCCACCACCCGATAGTCGGCGTGGGGAACATAGCGGAAGTCATTAAAGGTAAAGCCCGGGTCTCCACCGGCAAACTCAAAGGCACTCTCCAGATCATCTTCCCGACCCGGATGATTGAAGCTGAGCAGGCCATCGCTGCCGCCGCCAAACTGCGCGGGATAACTGAACCACTCCCAGAACAGTGCCATGGTCACGGCGTAGCCGGGCCCGGTTTTAGCATTGACGTAATTGCGCGAGAAGAAAATATTGGCATGCCCGAAACGGTCAGAGGTCCACTCAAAACCACGAAACGCGGTAAAGCTGTCGTCGCTAGCCGCCTCACTCTGCGTCAGCGTTGCCGACCACTTGGCAAAGGCGTCCTGTGGCCGGTCTTTATCAACCAGAATCAGACAGTAGAGAAAGTCCTCGGCACTGCACTCCGCGCGACTCAGCCCCACTGAAAGCGGAATACCGATATTGTCAGAGTGGTCGGCGCTGCCAACAAAATCAAAACCGCTCTGTTTTACCCGGCGATAAACGTCTGCCGGGCGGGTCAACGGCGTGCCATCTGAATAGGCCGTGTGCTCATGAAGGCTACCCGCATAGTGGTGGAAACTGTCGGCGTCATAGGCGGGCGTGCACGCATCGGCGGGCGCTTCCGGACCGATCTGTTCCAACACATAGCTCGGGTCCGTCACATCCAGAAAGGCGTCGTAGCAACCCGCAGCCGTCGGCTCGCTCAAACAGTTTCTTACCGAGGGACCGATCAGGTCGCCCAGCAGGCAGTCTGGGCTGAGAGGATCATCGCAGGCGGCAAACGCGTCGGGATTCAATAACGCCGACATGGGGTAGAGGGGACAACCCATCTGCAAGGGATCCATCAGACAATTCAATGGGTCAACATCCGCCGCCTGTCGCGGCAGCAGTTGCAAGCGGCGCACGGCCGTCGTGGTATCGACGCCGTCACTCACACGCAGGGCCAAATCGACTTCGATCGGTGCATCCAGTGCCGGCACCGTCAGCTCGGCGTGTGTCTCTTGCGCGTTTCGCACCGCCAAGGGGGGCTGGCCTTCTTCCTGTAAGGGCTCCCAGAAATAACTCAACGGATCACCATCGGCATCGCTGGCATCCGCCTGCAGGCGGATGGTCTCGCCGCTGTAGGCAACAGCACTGCTTACCGCAGCGGTATGGATCAGCGGGGTCGCATTGCTGGCCGGTTGCAGCAGAATGCGAATATCATCGTGGGCTTCCGCAGCCTCGTTATCAATCGCGGTAAGCCGCAGAAGCATTTCACGGGGCACAGCCGTCAGTGGCGCCACAAACCGCGCGGTCAGACTGTCGGCATCAACAATCTCCAGGTCAGCGTCTTCTCCCAACGCGCGCCAGAGTACGGCGCTGATACTCCCATCGGGGTCAGACGCACGCCCTGACAAGCGAATCGTGTCGCGACTTTTCGCCGTCAGATCTTCGCCCGCATCGACCTCAGGTAACTGATTAACGAGGTTGTCCAATACGTACAGGCGCAGGGTTTTACGAGCAACAAAGCCGCCGCTGTCACGTACCGTAAGCTCGAATACCAGGGTCTCGGGCTGATCCACCTGCGGTAGCTGAAGCTGGAGAGTATCCTGGTCGCTCGCACCGATAACGCTTGCCGCAGGCCCGTTGAGCTGTGTCCACCGCAGGGCTCGCACGCTGCGTCCGCCACGCGCTTGCGCCGAAGCATTGAGGTGGATCGCTGAGGCTTCATCGACGGTTCTGTCTTCACCGAGAGAAATGAGGGGTTTTTCGGCGGGATGCTCGGACGGGTAAACGTGGACGGTCTTTGTGGACTCACCCACAGTCACCCCCTCTTGCCGGGCCGCAGCTCGCACAACGAGGCTACTCGCCGCACCGGGCTCAACACTTCGGTAGCTGAAGCGCTCACCGTCTATCTGCTGCAAATTAAGAAGGCCATTACCCTCGAGAACCTGCCAGCGCCATTCCACGGCCTCGTCGCCATCAACGTCGGCGATCAGCGTTTGCACGTGGCCGGCGGCAATAGTGCCCGCACCGGATATCACAATTCGGCGTTCAACTGGGTCGGGAGTCGTCTCGCTATTTGAACCGCTTCCAGAACCCCCACAGCCCAGCAGCATCGCCACGACGACAGCCAGGCCGCTCCATGTATGCGCGCGCATGTCTCACCCTCAATCCCAAGCCAAATAGCCGCGCAGTGTAGAGGTGAATCGTGACAGCCGTATTAAAAGAGGGTCAGGACAGGCCCCGGTGCCGCCGAATCAAATCGTAGGCCGCGCGGATGTCCTGCGACTTCTCCGTCGCCAGCTTGATCATGTCCTCAGGCATTCCCTTGGCGATCAGCTTATCGGGGTGATGCTCGCTCATTAATCGCCGGTAAGCCTTTTTCAACTCGGCATCGCTGACCTCGGCGTTAATCCCCATCGCCTGATAGGCATCAGCCAGTTCGTCGTGACTGTCACGGTGCGCCTGCTCACGGTTCGAGGAGTATTGATAGTGGAAGTGGTGCTGGGCGCGGGTCATGTTCAGCAGCTGCTCGAAGCGCGCGCTATTGAAGCCGAGAAAATGCGCCACACGGCGAAGCACCTTTTCCTCCGCCGGATCGATGGTCCCGTCAGCAACGGCCATCGCCAGCAGTGCCTCAATCAGCATCTGCTTGAGCAGTGGCTGACGTCCGCAGTGCTCGATGAAGGTCGAGACACAAGTCTCGAGTTCGAAACCGGCTTCGCTACCCTCTTTAAACCGGGCTATCGCCTGACGGCGGCGCTCACCACTCAACCCCAGTTGCGTAAATATCGCCTCGGCCTGCTGAACCTCCATCTCGCAGACGCGTCCGTCGGCCTTGGCGAGGTAACCCATAATGCGAAAAGTGCTGTCAAAGAAGACCTTTTGCAGCTGCTCTCGCTCAGCGACGTAATTGAAGCCCATGGCCCGCTTCAGGCCTCGGTCAAACAGGTGCCCGATAAGCAGGCCAACGGCAGCCAGAATGAGGCCTCCCGAAAAGTAGCCCAGCAAGGCACCAATGATTTTTCCCATGTTTCCGCTCCGCGAGGAATTTTGGGAATCATAGCAAGCCGCCCCAACACAGAGCCAACTGCGATCTCGCGTCGCCCCGCTGCCCACAAGCCTGTATAATCGCCGTCTTTCTGACACCGATTTGAGCACAGCGCACGAAGTGGGGATCACTGTGAACCAGGCAGATGTAAGCAGCTTTCAGGGACTTATCCTGAGCCTGCAGCAATTTTGGGCCAAGCAGGGCTGCGTCGTATTGCAGCCACTGGATATGGAAGTAGGGGCGGGCACCTTCCACCCATCCACATTTTTGCGGGCGGTAGGGCCGGAGAGCTGGAACGCGGCATACGTTCAACCTTGTCGCCGCCCCACTGATGGTCGCTACGGTGAAAATCCCAACCGTCTGCAACACTACTACCAGTTTCAGGTCGTGATGAAGCCCTCACCGGACAATATTCAGGAGCTGTACCTGGACTCGCTGCGCATGCTGGGTATTGACCCCACGGTCCACGACATTCGCTTTGTTGAAGACAACTGGGAGTCTCCCACACTGGGCGCCTGGGGCCTGGGCTGGGAAGTCTGGCTGAACGGCATGGAAGTCACCCAGTTCACTTACTTCCAGCAGGTGGGCGGCATCGAGTGCTTCCCTGTGACCGGCGAAATCACTTACGGCCTTGAGCGCATTGCCATGTACCTGCAGGGCGTCGACAGTATCTATGACCTGGTATGGACCGATGGCCCCGAGGGCAAAGTGACCTACGGCGATGTGTTCCACCAGAACGAAGTGGAGATGTCGACCTACAACTTTGAGGAAGCGGACGTTCAGCAGTTGTTCGCCAACTTCGACCACTACGAAGCCGAGAGCCAGCGTCTGGTCGCCAAGGGCTTGCCCCTGCCTGCCTATGAAATGGTGATGAAAGCGTCCCACGCATTCAACCTGCTGGATGCCCGCCACGCCATCTCGGTGACTGAGCGGCAGCGCTTTATTTTGCGCGTGCGTGGCTTGGCCCGTGCGGTAGCCAACGCCTACGATGAGGCGCGCAACCAGCTCGACTATCCGCTGGCCAGCGACGAACGAAAAGCACTTTGGCGCGAGCAGTTTCGCGCAGAACAAGGAAACGCGTGATGAGCAAGCGAGATCTGCTGATTGAGATTGGCACTGAAGAACTGCCACCCAAAGCCCTGAACACGCTGTCACAAGCTTTCACGCAAAGTATTGCCGAGCAGCTCCAGAGTGAAGCGCTGCACAGCGACGCTATTACGGCCTATGCCTCCCCCCGCCGGCTGGCCGTGCTGATCAGCGGTCTGGACGAACAGGCACCGGACAAGGCCATTGAGAAATGGGGCCCGCCGGTCAAAGTCGCGTTTAAAGATGGGCAGCCCACCAAGGCCGCAGAAGCCTTTGCCAGCGGCAATGGCATTGCACTGGAAGACTTGAACAATTACATCGCCAACGACGGCAAGCAGGATAAGCTCTGCTACCGCAGCACGCAGGCAGGCAGTCTGAGCAAGGCGCTGGTTGCAGGTATCACCGAGCAGGCGCTGGCATCGCTGCCCATCCCAAAGCGCATGCGCTGGGGCGCCAAGCGCGAGCAGTTTGTTCGTCCGGTCCACTGGATCATTATGCTGTTTGGCGACGAGGTCATCAGCGACAGCGTGATGGGCATTGAAGCCGGTCGCGACAGCCGCGGGCACCGCTTTCACAGCCAGGGAGCGATCAGCATTCAGTCTCCCTCAAGCTATGTCGAGCAGATGGAAAGCCAGGGCAAGGTCATTGTGGACAGCGAACGCCGCAAGGCGATGATTCGCCGTCAGGTAGAGGCGGAAGGGCAGCGACTGGGCGGCCAAGCCGTCATCGACGACGACCTGCTGGACGAAGTCACCGCGCTGGTTGAATGGCCGGTAGCGCTGGCGGGCAACTTTGAAGAACGCTTCCTGAAAGTCCCCGCCGAAGCCTTGGTGTCTTCTATGAAGGAGCACCAGAAGTACTTCCATGTCGTCGATTCTAACGGCAAACTTATGCCGCACTTTATTACCGTCTCAAACATTGAAAGCAGCGATCCGCAAAAGGTCATTGATGGCAACGAGCGGGTGATTCGTCCCCGCCTCAGTGACGCCGCCTTCTTTTTTGAAACAGACTGCAAAAGCTCTTTGGCTGAACGCCGCGAGCGCCTGAAAAGTATCGTTTTTCAGGAAAAGCTGGGCAGTATTTTTGACAAAACCGAGCGCGTCGCGACGCTGGCCGCCGCGATAGCTAATCAGCTCAGTTATAGCGCTGATGATGCTCGCCGGGCGGCGGAACTTTGCAAAAGCGATCTGGTATCGGAAATGGTGCTGGAATTTGACGATATGCAAGGTATCGCCGGTTACTACTACGCCGTGAATGACGGCGAGAACGACAATATCGCGCAGGCGATGCAACAACAGTACCTGCCCCGTTTTGCCGGCGACGCGCTCCCAGAGTGTGAAGCGGGTATTGCCGTTGCTCTGGCCGACCGGCTCGATACGATCAGCGGTATTTTTGGCATCGGCCAGCAGCCCTCGGGCTCTAAAGATCCTTTTGCGCTTCGCCGCGCGTCACTCGCCGTCATGCGGATTATTATCGAGAAAGGCCTGGATCTGGACCTGGGTGAGTTGCTGGGTGTCGCGCTTAAACAGCATGCCGCCGCCGACAACAGCGCTGAACAGCAACAGACCATTCTCAACTATATGTTTGAGCGCCTGCGCGCCTGGTATGAAGACCAAGGCATCAGTGCGGAAATTTTCCTCGCCGTCGGCGCCAAAGGCGTTACCCGCCCGACCGATTTCGACCAGCGCGTAAAAGCGGTACAGGCCTTCGCGCAACTGGAAGAAGCCAGCGCACTGGCCGCCGCTAACAAGCGGGTGTCCAATATTCTGGCGAAATCCGAGCTGGCATTGGGCGATGCTGTAGACGAAGCACTGTTGCAGGAAGAAGCCGAGAAAGGCCTGTTCGTCGCGATGCAGGCGAGCAGCCAGCAAGTCGGCCCGCTGTTTGCCAAGCGCGACTACACCGAAGGCCTCAAAACACTGGCGGTACTGCGCACCCCGGTCGACCGCTTCTTTGACGAGGTGATGGTCAATGCCGAGGACGAGGCTCTCAAGAAGAACCGGCTGACCCTGCTCAGCCAGCTACAGGCTCTGTTCCTGGAGGTAGCGGATATTTCGCTGCTGGTTCCAGCCAAGAAATAAGGCAAAGCATGAAATCGCTGTACACCGGGATATTGGCCATCCGTTCGGCGGCATTTTTTGCCGCCTATGCGTTCATTACCCTGTTCTTCAGTATCAGCGGCATTGTTTTCACCTGGTTTTTGCCGTTCAGGCTGCGCGGCCGGTATTTTGTTATTGGCAACACCCTGATCATCCTTTGCCTGCGACTATTCTGTGGCGTCCGTACGGAAGTTATCGGCACGCTGCCTAAGGCGTCAGATGGCCCCTACGTCGCCTTGGCCAAGCACCAAAGCCAATGGGAAACCTTTTATCTGCAGTGGTTTCTGTTTCCCGTTGCCACCGTCGTCAAGAAGGAGCTGCTGTCGATTCCCTTCTTTGGCTGGGCGCTGCGCATGATGAATGCCATTGGTATTGATCGCAGCAATCCACGTACAGCCATGCGCCAGACCATGGAGAAGGGCACGCAGCGACTGCGCGACGGCTACAACCTGCTGATCTTTCCCGAAGGCACTCGAGTGAATCATGGTGAGCGCGGCAAGTATGCGCGCGGTGGCGCCGGGATCGCGGTGAAAGCTGGAGCGCCTATATTACCCATCGCGCACAATGCCGGGCGCGTCTGGCCGGCGAAAAGCCTGATTATTCACCCCGGTGTGGTCACTCTGCATATTGGAGCACTGATCAACACGCACGACAGAGACCCGAAACAGCTTTCAGAAGAAGTGGGGGAGTGGATCGAAGCACGCTGTTCAGAAATGCCGTGAACAGAAACTCCACCCATAAAAAAAGCCCGGCATGTGCCGGGCTTTTTTATTTCTGACTGTCCCGTCCTGAAATAGGTTTACACCCACGAGGCCTATTTATGGATACCACTA
>NZ_CFHTQA010000049.1:0-23892 GCF_984394615.1 Spongiibacter sp.
GCTCTACGGCGTCATGCAGGCGACCTTCGTGAATATCGCTGCTCGCAATGCTGCGACAGCCCTCTTCCACTGCGCGCTTGGCGGCGGCAAAGCCAATACCCGCGCCTGCGGCGGCGGTAATCAGTACCGACTTACCCTTCAGCAGGCCGTGGCCCGCAACGTATTCCGGAATCTTCACACTCATCATTATCTCCTGGCGGCAGGCGTCTGCTGCGCCCGCTCGTGTTTTTGATTGGCTGCTGTGCGTGCTCAGGCTACCACTTGGGCTCTTTCGGCATACCCAAGCCGCGCTCGGCAATAATATTGCGCTGGATCTGATTGGTGCCGCCGTAAATGGTATCGGAGCGGGTAAACAGGAACAGCGACTGCAGGCGATTCAGTTCATAGGGCGCTTCGGGCAGGATATTAGCCTCGGGGCCCATAATATCCACCGCCAGCTCCCCCAGATCCCGGTGCCAGCTCGCCCAGTACAGTTTGTAGATCAGCGCCTCTTTCTGCAGGCTGCCGTCGCCCTTGTCGCCAGACAGCATGCGCATGCTGTTATAGCGCATCAGTTTCAGGCCGATGTGAGCCTGTGCGAGGCGTTGGCGGATCTGCGGGTCTTCCGCGGCGCCGTTTTCCCTGGCCAGCTTCACCACTTCATCCAGCTCGTTCTGGAAGGCCATCTGCTGGCCCAAGGTGGACACGCCACGCTCAAAGCCCAACAGGCCCATGGCCACTTTCCAGCCGTCGCCGGGCTCGCCGACGATGTCGCCGACATCGCACTCGGCGTCGTCAAAGAACACTTCATTGAATTCAGAGGTGCCGGTAATCTGCTCGATAGGACGCACGGTCACGCCGGGCTGATCCATTTTCACCAGAAAGAAGCCCAGCCCTTTGTGCGCCACCGAATCGGGATCGGTACGCGCCACCACAAAGCAGTATTCAGACTCATGGGCCAGTGAGGTCCACACTTTCTGGCCATTGATAATCCACTTGCCGCTGGCCTCATCGAGACGCGCCTTGGTTTTTACATTGGCCAGATCAGAACCCGCGCCCGGCTCGGAATAACCCTGACACCAGAACTCGGTACCCGCCAGAATCCCCGGCAGGTATTTGGCTTTCTGTTCCTCGCTGCCAAAGGCGATCAGCGTGGGGCCGGTCAGGCCATCGCCAATATGCCCCATACGACCCGGCGCACCGGCGCGGGCGTATTCCTCATAAAAAATCACCTGTTGCTCAATAGACAGCCCCCGGCCACCGTATTTTTGCGGCCAGCCCACACAGGTCCAGCCGCCCTCGGCCAGCTTCTGCTCCCAGCGTTTGCGCTCTTCGGGGAACATATGCTCGTCGCCGGGGCCACCGCGAAATTTCAACTGGGCAAATTCACCGCTGAGATTGTCTTTCAGCCACCCGGCAATCTCGGCGCGGAAGGCTTCGTCTTTTTCACTGAATTGTAACTTCATGCTCGTTCTCGCTTAGCCTGTTTCAGTTCTGCGGCTACGCTTACAGCGCCGCAACGTCGCCATCCAGCAGCAGCTTGGCCACGCGCTCGCGGTGCTCATCGCTGTTGCCCAGCAGGTGTTCGCTGGCTTTGGCACGCTTGAAGTACAGGTGAACATCGTATTCCCAAGTGAAACCCACACCGCCGTGCATCTGCAGTGCCTCACCGGCATTGTTGAAGTAGGCCTCGGAACACCAGGCCTTGGCGATGCTGGCGGCTTCCGCCAGTTCGCCCGCCAGCGGGCCGCCGGTCAGAGCTTCATCCGCCACACAGGCAGCGTAGTAAATCGCCGAGCGCGCCACTTCGTTGCGCATCATCATGTCGGCGGCTTTGTGTTTGATGGACTGGAAGCTGGCGATGGGGCGGTTGAACTGCTTGCGCTCAAGGGTGTAATCCACAGTGCTGTCCAGCAGTTGCTGCATCCCCCCGGTCTGCTCGGCAGCCAGTGCCACCGTCGCCAGTTGCAGGGTTTTCTCCAGTGCCGCGCCGCTTTGACCCGCCTCGCCCAGCAAGGCGGACGCAGGCAAACGCAGACCGTCCACGTTCAGGCTGGCCTGACGGCGGGTTTGATCCAAGGTGGTCAGCAGTTCGCGGCTCAGGCCAGCACTGCTGGCGTCTACCGCAAACAGGCTGATGCCACTCAGACCTTCAGAGCCGGCTTCGCGAGCGGCCAAGATCAGCAGCTCTGCGCTGTGGCCGTCGACCACATAGCGGTAATGGCCGTCGAGAATGTAATCGTCGCCGTCTTTGCAGTAAGCGGCACTAACACCGGCGGCACTGCCGTCGCGGCCGGACTGCCAGGCCAGTGTCGCGCTGCGGCCTTCGCAGATCGCGCCGAGGTGTTCGGCCTTCTGCTCTTCAGATGCCGCACACAGCAGGGCATTGGTGGCGAGACAGACCGTGGAAAAGTAAGGGGCACAGAGCAGATAACGCCCCATCTGCTCCATGATGGCCACCAGCTCGACGTAGGACAGGCCGAGACCACCGTAGGCTTCGGGAATATGAATCGCCTGCCAGTACATTTCGCCGCACAGGCGCTGCCACAGCTCGGCGTCATAACCCAGTTCGGTGACCATCGCGGCGCGTACCGCCTCGCTGGTCGAGGTATCTTTCAGAAAGGCCTCCGCCGTATCGCGGATCATTTGCTGTTCGTCAGTAAACGCAAATTCCATACAGACTCCAGTTCACGACGGCGGCCTTGCAGGATTACAGCCGGAGCTGCAAGCGTACAAAGAGGCCGTCTTCAAAATCGAATTCGCCGCCGTCTTTGGCATCAAATTCGATGTCGGCATAGCCCAGTTCCAGGGCCGAGTTTTGAAAAATGGCGAATTCCGCGCTGATCGACCACTCCTGATAGCCGTCGATGTCGCTGGCAGACGTCGCTTCGGGGCCGTAGTACAAGCCACCGCGCAGGCGCACCACATCGCTCAGCGGCATGCTCAAGTCGCCACCAAAGGCCGCTACCGCGCCGTCAAAACCGCTGTCATCGGCACTCAGGGCAATAGCCTTGGCGCCCACACGGCCAGTCAGAGCACCGCGCTGACCATTGGCATACAGGCCCAGCGAGACCAGATCGGCATCGTCTTCGTGGTGCATCCAGTCGAGCTGGGCACTGCTGTCAGCGCTCAGGTCACCGGCCACCGACGCGCCGAAGGTTTCATCACCGAAGCGAAAAGCCACCCCGCCAGCCAGGGCAGAGTTGGCCGTGGCGGCGAGCAGCAGCGCAGCAATAAGCGGTGATTTCATGGTTGGATTCTCCGTGTCGAGTTTGGAAAATCAGCTACCATACACTTTTTGCGCGGGCACTGCCTCAGCGAGAATTTTCTCTACCGCCTGCCCGACTTCGGCCGGTTCCCAGCGCGCGCCCTTGTCCACTTCAGGCCCTTTGCGCCAGCCATCGGCCACCGAAATTTTGCCGCCTTCCGCTTCAAATACGCGGCCAGTCACACTGGCGGATTCTGCACTGCCCAACCACGCCAGCAGCGAGGACACATTTTCCGGCGCCCAGTAGTCAAAGCTGCCGTCGTCGGGCTTGGCCATGCGCTGCGCCATGGATTCAACCGCGGTGGTCATGCCGGTACGTGCCGCCGGTGCAATCGCATTGGCGGTAATACCGTAGCGCGCCAGCTCAGCGGCCTGGTTCAGCGTCAGTGCCGCAATACCGGCTTTGGCGGCGGCGTAGTTGGACTGTCCCACAGAACCCTGCAGGCCCGCGCCAGAGGTGGTGTTGATAATGCGTGCATCCACCGCCTTGCCCTCTTTGGACTGACCGCGCCAGTAATGAACGGCGTGAGAGGTAATGCAGAAATGGCCTTTCAGATGCACAGCCATGATCGCGTCCCAGTCCGCTTCGGTCATCGACGCAAACATACGGTCGCGGTTGATGCCGGCGTTGTTCAGCACCACATGCAGATCGCCAAAGGTATCGATGGCCTGCTTCACCGCATTCAGACTGTCGTCGTAGTTGGTGATATCGGACGTGTTGACCACCGCATCGCCACCGGCGGCTTTAATGTCGTCAACAACCTTCTGTGCAGCCTCTTGGTTGATATCGTTTACGATGATCTTCGCCCCTTCGGCGGCAAAGACTTTTGCGTGCGCGGCACCCAAACCACCGCCAGCGCCGGTAATGATGACAACGCGATCCTGACAAACACCCATTGCAGATCCTCTTAATTTTCTCAGTGCGGGCCAAAGCCCGTTTTCAAATTTTCCAAGCGCGTGCTTGCACCTAAACGTGAGAACGTCAGCTGCGTGTGACTGGCAAGGCGCAGGACGTTTTTAGCGAGGGAGTTTACAAACCCGTAAATGACCGAGTTGAAAACGTCCTGCAACGCCGCCAGCCGCTCGCAGATGGCGTTCCGCTACAGACGCTCGATGATGGTGACGTTGGCCTGCCCACCACCTTCACACATGGTCTGCAGACCGTAACGACCACCAGTACGCTCCAGCTCATGCAGCAAGGTCGTCATCAGCTTGGTGCCGGTCGCACCCAGCGGGTGACCCAGTGCAATCGCGCCGCCGTTGACGTTGGTCTTGGCGTGGTCGTAACCGGTTTCCTTCAACCAGGCCATCACCACGGATGCAAAGGCCTCGTTGATCTCCACCAGGTCGATGTCATTGAGTGTCATACCGGCTTTCTTCAGCGCGTACTGGGTGGCCGGGATCGGTGCGGTCAGCATCCAGATCGGATCGTCGGCACGCACGCTCATATGATGAATGCGGGCGCGTGGAGTGAGGTTGTAGCGCTTGAGTGCGTCTTCGCTGACCACCAGCACGGCGCTTGAAGCGTCACAGGTCTGGCTGGACACCGCCGCGGTGACTTTGTCGCAGCCAAACAGGAAGTCCAGTTCGGCCATTTTTTCGATGCTGGTATTGCGCGGCGTTTCATCCATGCTGACACCCGCCAGCGGCACAATTTCTCGGTCAAAGCGACCTTCTTCAATCGCCTTCAGGGCACGGCGATGCGACTCCAGCGAGTACTCTTCGAGATCGCGGCGGCTCAGCTCCCACTTGTCGGCAATCATCTGCGCCGAGTTGAACTGGGTCGGCGGCTGAGCACCGTAGCGAGCCACCCAACCTTCAGAACCGGAGAACGGGTCTTTAAAGCCCATTGGCTCGGCGGCGATCATCGCCGAGGAAATAGGAATCTGGGTCATGGTCTGCACGCCGCCGGCAACCACCACATCCATGGTGCCTGACATTACCGCCTGCGCCGCGAAATGCACCGCCTGCTGAGAGGAACCGCACTGGCGATCGATCGTTGTGCCGGGCACTTCCTGTGACAGACCGGCGGCCAGCCAGGCGCTGCGGGCAATATCCCCCGCCAACGGCCCGATGGTATCGACACAGCCGAAAATCACATCGTCGTATTCGTTGTCGGGAATGCCGTTGCGCTCAACAATTGCCTTGAGCACATGGCCACCCAGATCAGCGCCGTGAACATGTGCCAGGCCGCCTTTGCGGCGACCGGTGGGGCTTCTTACTGCGTCGACAATATAGGCTTCAGCCATCGTTCTATCCTCGTATTCTTAGAAGGTCGCACCGGCGCCCAGTGGGGCGTCGTCAGCCAGAATGGCGGCGGCTACACGCTGCTTGTGGAAACCGGCAGTGCCGAAGCTGCTGTTAAAGGCCCAGGCGCGCTTCATGAAAATATGCAGGTCCACTTCCCAGGTGTAACCCATGGCACCGTGTACCTGAATGCTGTTCTTCGCCGCCAGATCGGCCACTTCGCAGGCGGCCAGCTTGGCGTGACTGACCGACAGCGTCGCTCGGGGCAGCTTGTTGGCGATGTCGTAGGCCGCGCGGTAAACCGGCGTTTTGGCGTATTCCAGCTTGTAGGCGATATTCGCCATGTGGTGTTTCACTGCCTGGAAGCTGCCGATGGCCACACCGAACTGCTTGCGCTCGCTCGTGTACTGGACGGAAAGGTCGATCATTCGCTGAGCCAGCCCCAGTGCCTGCGCGGCCACACCGAGGGCACCGCGATTCAGGGCATTGGCAATCAGCGACTGCGCGGTATCACCGTCGGCGATCAAGGTGGCGTCGGTGCTGTTGAATTCAACGCCGAACAGTTTGCGACCGGGGTCGACAGACTGATTCGCACGCAGCGTGGCCTTGGCGGGATCGACGGCGTAGATCGCCCCGTCCTGCTCGAGTAACAGCAGATCGGCGCAGTGCGCGTCTTCCACCAGTTTGTTAATGCCCAAGCCCACCACTACGCGGGCGTCACCCGAGGCCATCTTCGGCAGCCACTCAGCCGCCAGCTCGGCGTTGCCGCACTCGGCCAGCAGCGGCGCAGCAACCAGCACGCTGTTCACCAGCGGCTCAGACAGCGCCACGTAACCGGCTTCCTGCGCCAGCAGCACAAAGTCCAGCTCGCTCATACCCAGGCCGCCGTGCTCTTCCGGCACGGTCATTCCCGTCAGCCCCATTTCCGCCAGTTGCGCCCACAGCGCGTCGCTGCGACCCGACTCGGTTTCCCATAGCTGGCGAATGGCTTCAGGGGTGTTTTCGTTCACCAGAAAGCTGCGCACGGATTCCTGAAACAGGAGCTGATCTTCGCTGAAAGTAAAGTCCATACCCGTCTCCTTATTTGCGCGGCATACCGAGCATGCGCTCGGCAATGATATTGCGTTGAATTTCGTTGGTGCCCGCGTAAATCGGCCCGGACTGCGCAAACAGCCAACCGTCCAGCCAGCGGCCTACATCACCCGCATCCGGCGAATCCGGCTCCAGCTCACCACGGGTGGCGAGGATTTTCAGGCCGGTGGCGTGCATGCGCTGATCCAGCTCTGACCAGAAGATCTTGTTGGTTGAGGCTTCAGCGCCAATCTTGCCGCCCTGCATCAGGCGGCAGGCGGTTTGATAGGTGGTCAGGCAGTAAGCTTCGGCATCCATATACGCGCTGAGTACCTCATCGCGGATGCTGGGGTCTTCGTCAGCACTTTGCTGATTGGCCTTGTACAGGGCCACCAGGCGGCGCGCGGTTTCCTGAAAGCGGGCGGGGGAACGCAGCATCAGGCCACGCTCGAAACCGGCAGTGGCCATCGCCACTTTCCAGCCCTCGCCTTCGCCGCCCAGACGGCAGTCCACCGGGACTTTGACGTTGTCAAAGAAGATTTCCGCAAAACCGGGCAGCCCATCGAGCTGGGGAATCGGGCGCACGGTAATGCCTTCGCTGTCCAGCGGCACCAGAATAAAGGTCAGACCGTGGTGACGCTCCGACTCGGGGTCAGTGCGGAACATGCCAAAACACCAGTCGGCCCACACGGCGCGAGTCGACCAGGTTTTCTGGCCATTGATTACGTAATGCGTGCCATCTTCACTGAGGTCGGCGCGGGAACGAATCGCCGCCATATCAGAGCCGGCATTGGGTTCGGACCAACCCTGACACCAGATATCCTTGCCGGTGGCCATGCCGTTCAGGAAGCGCTTCTTCTGCTCCTCAGTGCCGTATTCCATCAGCGTGGGGCCAAGCAGGAAGATGCCGTTCTGGTTCACCCGCAGCGGTGCCGATGCCGCGTAATACTCTTCTTCAAAAATCAGCCATTGCATCAGGTCGGCGCCGCGGCCGCCCATTTCTTCCGGCCAGGTGATCATGCCCCAGCGACCTTCGTAGAGTTTGGCTTCCCACTCACGGTGTTGCTGGAAACCCGCTTCCGTGTCGAAGGATTGCAGCGGCTCTGCGGGAACATTGGCCTTTAACCAGGCGCGCACTTCCTCGCGAAATGCCTGATGCTCAGCGGTGTATTCGAGTTTCATCGGTGATTCTCGTCTCGTTACTCAGCGGCGGGACAGGCCCGCCTGTCATCAGAATTGGGCGTCGCGCTTCTGCACGAAAGCGTCTTTGGCTTCCTGGGAGTCCGGCTCGGCGTAGGCTTCCTGGGTGAAGCCCTGCTCCCAGCGATACTTGTCTTCCAGATTGCCGTCTTCCACGCCGTTCAATGCTTCTTTGGCAAGCTCGATCATGCGCGGCGATTTGTCGGCAATTTTCTCGGCGATCTCGCGGGCGGTATCCATCAGTTGCTCACGGGGCACAACTTTCTCGACGGCGCCCAGGCGGTAAGCCTCCTGTGCATCGATGGCTTCGCCGGTGAAGTACATGTAGCGCACCTTCTGTACCGGGAACATGCGCTGCAGGTGAGCACCGCCACCCATCGCGCCACGATCCACTTCGGGAACCGCGAAGGTCGCACACTCGGAGGCAACAATGATGTCGGCCGCGCCGCTGATACCAATGCCCCCACCCAGTACGAAGCCGTGCAAGGCGACGATCACCGGTTTGCGGTTGCGGTGAATGGCTTTGAAGGTTTCGTAATTACCCTTGTTCACACGGGTAATCATGGCCGGGTTAGCCGCCAGCTCCTTGATATCAACGCCCGCGCAAAAACCGCGTCCTTCGGCGCCGATGATGATCGAGCGCACGGCATCGTTGTCGCTCATCGCGTTGATTTCGGCGGCAATCGCCAACCAGCCATCGCTGTTAAAGGCATTAACCGGCGGGTGATTGAAGATCATTTCAGCAACACCGCTGTCGCTGATGGTCAGGGTATATGGCTTAGTCATTATGCGTTCCCCATGTTTGCGAAGCGCGCCTCGGCTTCGTCCACGATGCTGCGAATCAGGTCTTCACAGCTCAGTAATTCATCGATCACGCCCGCCACCTGACCGGAGGGCAACACGCCCTCGTCGGGACGGCCATCAACCATCGCTTTCTGGATAATCATCGGCGCGTTGGCGGCCATAATGGCCTGCGCCTTGGTAATGTCACCGCTGCTGGTCATCGCCATCGCCGAGCGCAACAACGACGTCAGGCTGGCGCCGGTAAACTTGCGAAACGCCAGGCCATTACGCAGGGCTATCAGCAGTTTTTTCAGCGGACCGGCTTTCTCCAGTTCGGTGAGAAAATCGTTGAGAATCATCCGCTGCGGCAGGCCATCGAGCGCTTCACTGCGAATAATCGCGCCGGGGTCCTTGCAGCTCAGGTAGCGCTGTTTGGTGGCCTCGGGCACCGGACTTTCCTTGGTGAGCAGGAAGCGGGTTCCCATGGCAATCCCGTCGGCACCGAACGCCATTGCGGCCAGCAGACCGCGACCGTCTTTAAAGCCACCTGCGCCCAGTACCGGCACCTTGTCACCCACAGCATCAACAACTTGCGGCAATAACAGCGTGGTCGGCACGGCACCGGTGTGGCCGCCGCCTTCACCGCCCTGCACCGTAACGGCATCAGCCCCCATTTCCACTGCTTTAATCGCGTGTTTGGGCAGCCCCACCGTGGGCATGCACACCACCCCCGCGTCTTTCAGGCGCGCCACCATGTCCTTGCCCGGTGAGCGCGAATAGCTCACCGCCTTGACGCTGTGCTTGATCACCAGATCGATAATCTCCGCGGCATTGGGCTGGTACATGTGGAAATTGACACCGAAATTGGCGTCAGTGAGGGATTTCACTTCGAGGATATTGGCTTCCATCTGCTCGGGGGGAATGGTCGCCCCGGCTAAAAAACCAAAACCGCCGGCATTGCCGGTTGCGGCGACCAGTTTAGGGTCGGCAACCCAGCCCATCGCCGTCTGGATGACGGGGTATTTGCAGCCCAGCAGTTCAGTGATGCGGGTGTTGAGTAACGTCGACATTGCTCGTTAAGCCCTGTGGTGAATCGACAAAACACCGGCAGTCTGCACTGCCGGTGTTGTAGTTGGCTGCCGCGTCTTAGCCGCGAACACCCGGAGGATTATCCTTGAGCTGCTTGGCCCGCAGGTTGTGCGGATCGATGCGGCGGATAATCTCCAGCTGCTCTTCCGTCGGCGCTGCCGTGGTCGGAATATTTTCAGGAACATGTACCGGGAAACCGGTGTTTTCCTGAACTTCTTCCACGGTCACACCGGGGTGCAGGCTGACAATTTGCATCTGGCGATTCGGGCCACGGAAGTCGAACACGCCCAGATTGGTGTACACTTGACGCACGTCGATATCGTCGAAGCTGTAGCCCTTGGGCAGGCGGTCGGGGTTGTAGCCGATGGTGCAGACCACATCGCACTCGCCATCAATGAAAACGCGCGTGCTGTGGGCCGGCACCAGGTAGCTATTGGCGTGGCAAAACGAGTTGCCGGGGAAGCCGCGCACACCCAGCATCTGTACCTTGGGCTTGCTGTAGTCGCCCAGGGCAGAAATATTGGCCTGCGCAAAGCGGTCGATCTGGGTCGGCCCACCGGTCAGGTGACGACGTCCACTCCAGACGTTGTCAAAGATGCGGCTGAAGCCCATCCAGGTTTCATTTTTCTGTTTGAAATCTGCCGGGCGCTTACCGACCGGATTCGGCTCCGACAGCAACCAGGCCTCGGAGTCCGTCATCAGAATATCGGTGTTGCTGCTCAGCATCGCCAGACTCGCGGCAATACGCGGCAGTACGCCGATACCGGTCACCAGCACTTCGCCATCGTTGTCGTAGGCACTGGCATTGGCACAAATCATCAGCTCGGCCAGGCTGTATTCAGTTGCGGGAGTACTCATAAAAAATTCCTCAGACCGATCTCAGTAAACAGGCATTGGCAGTTGGCGAATGGCATCCAGCCCGCCCACGGCGTCCTGGTATTCCGCCTCGCTGCGGCCCTTGATGTACTTGTCGAAGTAGGCCTCGAAGCCGCCTTCTTTGGCTGAGCTGTTGTACTCCTGGAAGTGCGGCACATCGAAACCGTAGAGCGGCGCACAGGAACTGGGGTGAGCGCCACCGGCAACGGGGATCACCGCCGACGTCATGGTGCGCTCCCAGAATACGTAGCGGGCTTCATCGCCCTCGGCAAAGTAATCGGTGTCGACCAGTTCTTCGCAGCTGACAAAGGTTTTGTCGGCGGCGCGGGCCATCCAGTCATCCATGTAAATGTCCGGGCCTTTGATCTGGCAGACGCCACGGCGGTCGGCACGGTCGACATGAATCAGCGCGGCATCCAGCTTCAGCGCGGGCATGGCCAGCCACTCTTTATCGTCGTAGGGGCTGTCGATCAATTTGATCTCGGGGTTATGCTTGACAACATCGGTGCCCAAACCCAGCTTGCTGGGGATAAACGGACACCCCCAGGCAGCGGCGCGCAGGCCCAGCAACATCATGCCTTCGTCAATTTCCATGACCTCGATGTCGCCATTCTGGCGAGCTTGACGGAAATACGGCTCCAGGGGGATGAAATCCAGCGACACGAAGGCGAACACCACTTTTTTCACCTTACCGGCGGCGCACAGCATGCCGACATCGGCACCACCGTAGGCCACGACCGTCAGATCTTTCAGGTCTGACTTGAGAATTTCACGGATCAGCGCCATGGGCTTACGGCGGGGACCCCAGCCACCAATACCGATGGTCATGCCATCGCGCAGCTCGCCAACGAGCTCCTGCAAAGCCATTTCTTTATTCACGTCCACTCCTTAATTGAAAGTGAGTTTGCCGCCCGAAAAGTGGTTTCAGGCTCAGCATCTGCTACGCATAACAGCAGAGTGGAAAGCTTACCAACGAAAAAATCCGAAGCTATAAGCCAAACAGATTACGCAAAACCGTTTTTAGTTCTTATCGGATTCTGCGCGAACAATCCGGCTCATACGGTAATCGTGCTTGACGAAATTGACCCCGAGAGAACACTCGGTTCGCAGCACACCGGGCAAGCCGCTGATACGACGGTGCAGAAACGCCGCCAGCTCGGCGTGATCCTGCACTAAAGTAATGGCGAGAAGGTCGAAGCGACCCAGCATTTTTCCCACAAAACCAATTTCCGGCACCTCGGCCAGACGCTGCGCCAGCTCTTCGCACTGGGCGCTGCGTTCCGCCTCCACCCAAATGTAGGCGAGAATCGGGTTTCGCAGCCGGGCGATGTTGGTCATCGCGGTGATACGCACCAGACCTTCGGCTTCCATGCGCTTGATCCGCGAACGCACGGTACCCTCGGTCACCCCCAACTGCGCCGCAATCTTGCGATTGCTGGTGCGGGCGTCATGGGCGAGGCCATCGAGAATTTTCAGGTCCAGTTCGTCGAGCTGTTTCTTTTGCACTGTTATACCCCGTGACCGAACGGCACCCAATTGGATTGATTTTTGAGCACGTCCAGCGCCACTGAGGGCTCCAGCTTGCGCACCCCCGGCACCGCCGCCAGCTTGACCAGCAAGGCATTCAGGTCTTCCTGATCGCGAGCGACCGCCAGAGCTTCTATGTCCAGCGTGCCCACGACCTGACAAACAGAAAATACCTGGGAAAATCCGGCCAGGTCCTCGGCCACCGCGTCTGCCGGCCGGCCTTCTACCTGAATGCCTACGGCCAGCATCATGCTGTAACCCACCGCTTCATAATCGGTGACCGCCACCACACGCAGGCTGTCCGACTCTTCCATGCGGCGCACACGCGATCGCACGGTTGCCTCGGTCAGTCCCAGTTCGGCGGCAATGGTTTTGAAGGGCATACGACCATCGCGGCGCAGCAGCGCCACGATGCGAAAGTCGACTTCGTCCATACCGTGATGCGTGTTGTCACCAGCCAGCGATGGCAGCGCCCCTTCACCACTGCCAATATTCACGCGCCACCGCCCAGCAACGCGGTCGCCTGTTTGGCCAGCTCGGTCTTCAGCACTTTGCCGGAGGCATTCATCGGCAAACTCTCCACAAACTCCACGTAATAGGGTTGTTTGTAACGAGCCAATTTGTCAGCGCAGAAGGCCTTGACCTGCTCGGCGGTCAATTCGGCATCTGGACGGCACACCACAAAGGCCATGCCGACCTCCCCCTGAGGCGCCTTCGGTACGCCAATCACCGCCACCTGCGCGACGCCATCCAGGTTGTAAAGCAGCTTTTCCACCTCCGCCGGATAGACGTTCTCGCCGTTCATGATGTACATATCCTTCAGGCGGTCGGTGATACGCAAATAGCCCCGCTCGTCCATGACGCCGATATCGCCGGTGCGCAGCCAGCCGTCGGCGGTAATCGCCTCAGCGGTGGCCTCGGGCATATCGAAGTAACCCTGCATGACGTTGTAGCCGCGCAGCCACACTTCGCCCTCCTCACCCGGCGCACGGGCCTCGCCAGTTTGCGGGTCGGCGCATTTCAGCTCCACGCCCGGCATGGCGCGACCGCAGGTGCTGGCAATGGTTTGCGGCTCGTCGTCAGGACGACAGATGGTGACTACGCCGGTGGATTCGGTAAGGCCGTATGCAGTGACCACGGTTTCAAAGCCCAGCACATCACGCATGTCCTCAACCAGCTTGACCGGCACGGATGCCGCGCCGGTCACGCCGAGGCGCAGGCTCGACAGGTCATAGTTATCGCGCTCGGGATCAGCCAGCAGCATTTCATACAGCGAGGGGGCGCCGGGCAACATACTCACCCGCTCAGCCGCGATGGTCTCCATCACGGCCCGGCGATCAAACTGCGCCATGGGCACGATGGTGCAGCCGGTAATCAGCGCCGCCAACCAACCCGCTTTGTAACCAAAGGAGTGGAAGAAGGGGTTAATAATCAGATAAATATCGTCGCCGGTCAGGCCGACCGTGTCGCTCCAGGTCGCAAACACGCGAATGTTCTGCTCGTGACTGCACAACACCCCCTTGGCCTTGCCGGTGGTGCCGGAGGTAAACAGCATATCGACGCTGTCGGAGGGCTCTATGGCACGCTCCAGCGCAATAAAGGCCGCGTCGTCGGCCTCGGCGGATTTGGCCATAAACGTCATCCAGCCCAGTTGCTCAGCGATATCGCTGTCGGCATCCAGGCGGATACTGGCTGTCAGGTCCGGCAGCGACTCTGCCGTGACCATCTCAGCGGGATCAGCGGCCTCCAGCTTGGCAACGGTCAGCAGCACGCTCACCCCCGCGCGACGAAGAATATCCGCCGCTTCCGAGGCATTCAGCCGGGTATTCAGCGGCACCAATACCGCGCCTACCGACTGCAAACCCAAGGCGGCGACAATCCAGCGGGCACTGTTGGGCGCCCAGATCGCCACGCGGTCACCGCGCTTCACCCCCATGCTCAGAAAGGCCCGCCCGGCCTGACGGCGCAGATCGTTGAGCTGTCGATAGCTGGTGTTTTCACCCGCCTCGCGGATCGCTGTTTTATCGCCATATTGCTGAGCCGCCCAGCCCAGCAGGCGCGGCATGGTCAGCGGCGGCAAAGTCAGATTACTCAGAACGTCGCTGGTGTTGGTAGGCGTGGAAGGTGAGGACATGGCGAAAACCCTGAAAATAGACGGACAGTTTTTTGCCCTAGAGTCTAGAATCAGAATCGTGCAACAACAAGGCTATGCGTAGTGATTCCGGTCATCAGCTACGCATAACAGCGGCAACTACTCCTTTCGGATGAGATTTTGGTAGGCTGCCCCCCGTATTTCAGCGGGCGAGCCACAGCGTGCTTAATAGTTGAAGTACACTGGATTCGACAGTGCGAGCATGGCGGTACTGAGCACTGGTGACAGCGGCGAAATCAGGTACGCCGACGGCCAGCCCTGCACTTCAACGCGGTAGTAGCTGCGATCCCCGGCAGCGGGCGTATCTTCAAACTCAAAATGCGATTCGGTCACGGTGAATGTACCGAACTCTTCACCGTTCTTAATCACCGTCACCGTATAGAGGCGGGAAATATCGGCGAAGTCACCGCCCACCATCTCCAGCATAAACGTGACCGGCTGTCCGGTGGCTGGCAGGTTGTCGCCCATCATGCCGTCGGCCTGACCGTCACCATCAGTGTCGACATACAGCGCCAGCCGCTCGGCGTTGGGATTCACACTGATCGAGGCGCGCCCGGCATCCAATGCCTCCACCACTGCTTCGGGGCTTCGCTCACGTGCAAACACCCAGGTGGTGGGCGTACCCAACACATTGGCGATACTCTGCCAGGCGCTGGGGCTAGTCATATCGCCCTCGCCCAACGGGCCGTGGTGGGCATCGCTGCCGCCGCGACTGGTTATCCGCCGTCCTGACTTGAGCAGGTCATCCCAGATTTGCGTAGCCCCGGAATGCAGCAGCCAGATGGATGAATTCCAAACCTCTATGCCGCGGGCGAAGTCGTAACTGAAATTCCATGCATCGCTGCCGGCGGGGTGACAGGCCGACATGTGGACGCCGAGGCTGTCGATCACATCGCCGATCACCACATCGAGATCATCGCGTACCTGATACAGCAATTCATGCTCGTAGGGCTGGGCAGCAATGACATTGCCGTGACCTCGGTGATTGGTCCATTCGGCGCCATACAGCATGACCATCGAGTCAGAGCGGTAATCCGGATCAGCCCAGGTATGCTCCGCTATGCGGCCTTCAACATGGTTGTCGTGATCGGTGATAATGAAATAATCCATCCCCACCTCTTCTGCCAGAGCCACCAGGCCCGCCAGCGGACTGGTAGCATCGCTGCTGTGGTGAGAGTGCAAGTGCAGGTCGCCCTTCATCCAGACTCCATCGCTGACACTGGCTGCCGCAAAGCGATCAGCATCGCTGTCTCCAGCACCGCCACCCGAGTCACCGCCACAAGCAGACAATCCCAACAGCAACCACAGCCCCATGCTCACCCGAAAGTGCTTCATTGCCCTTAAACTCCGACTTTAACGACAGATCACGCCCGCACCGGAGACACCGCTCTGGCGGCTAGCGAAAAAGATAGATGGGCAGGAGTGGATACAAGATATCCACCTGCGCCGATGGTAACGGCAAAGCCGTTAAAGGCGCGCACTGTCGCAGAATTTTATGACAACTTAATTAAGCCCCGACACCGAACAGCGGGGCACAAAAGAAGATAGGAATAACGCCAGCAGACCTACTTAACAGGGTGCCAGACACCATCCTGCTCGTGGGCCTCACCCTGCTTTTTCAGCTTGAGCAGATGCGCCCAGAGCGACAGCTGCGCAATGCTGTGGATGTCGACAGGGACATCGTCGTAGGCCACCTTGACCAGTGCTTCGAGGTCACCCGCACCGTGTTGCTGCAGGGCCTTGCGAACTTTGCTCTCGCGACCGAGGCGGTGGGCAATCAGGCCGCGAATCTCGGCCCCGGCGTCCTCAATCACGCTGCCATGTCCGGGAGCCAGGGCACGCAGCGGATAGCCCAACATGGTTTCCAGCGAGGCGATATAGTCGGCCATATCGCCAGCGGGCGGAATAATCACCACGGTCGAGCCCTGCATAATATGGTCGCCGGTAAACATCAGCCCCGTGGCTTCGTGCAGGAAGCAGAAGTGGTTATCGACATGGCCCGGCGTGTAAATCGCCCTGAGGGTCTCGCCTTCAACGTCAATGGCCTGATCGTGCTGCAATTCAATATGGGGCTGAAAGCTGGTGTCCTGATAGCCATCATTGGCAATGGCACGCCCCAGCAAGGGCACGCCGTGCTGCTCAGCCAGAATGGCCGCCGCGGGCGAGTGGTCGGGATGGGTATGGGTCACCACAATCTGCTCCAGCTCGCCGCCGAGATCACGAATCGCCGCATTGATAGCATCAATGTGCTCATCGATGGCGGGACCGGGATCGAGCACGGTGATCCGCTGATTTCCCAGCAGATAGGCATTGGTGCCCGGCCCGGTCATCACGCTGGGATTTGGCGCGATCAACCGGTGAACATTCGGAGCCAGATTTTGAAGAACGCCAGCCTGCATAGCTATTACCCTCTGTGTACTCACCGCAATGGCACAACGCCCAGCATGTCGGAAAGCGGTGGGAAATTAAAGCGCGCGCTGGGCGCGATGCTGTTCAGTCAGCAGGGGCTGACCCATACGCCAGCGCAATCTGGCCCCCAGCAATAACGCCGCACTACTCAAGCCGGCGAACAAGCCCAACCAATAGCCACTCGGGCCCATCGCGGTCGTTCCAAAAGCCTCGGTGGCGAGAACATAGCCCGCCGGCAGACCAACACCCCAGTAGGAAAACAGGGTCAGATACATCGGCACCTGGGTATCTTCAAAGCCGCGCAGACAACCGTTGGCGGTCACCTGCAAGGCATCGGAGATTTGATACAGCGCCGCGAATAGCAGCAGATAACTGGCCAGCGACAGCACTTCGGGGTTGTCGGTATAAATGCGCGGAATCCACTCGCGGCTCACCACCAGCAACGCGGCCGCCGTCACGCCAATGACGGCCGTAATCCGGAAGGCAATACGAATAGCCAGACGCAGCCCTTCTTCGTCTTCACGACCCCGGGCATGTCCTATTCGCGAGGTGGCCGCCAGAGCAAAACTGAGTGGCAGCATGAATACCAGCGATGTGAAATTCAGCGTCAATTGATGACCGGCAACAACAATGGCACCAGACTGACTCAACAACAGTGCAATCACCGCAAAAATGCTGACTTCAAAGAAGATCGCCAACGCCACCGGCAAGCCCAATACAAACAGGTAGCGCAGCGTCGGTGGCTCAAATTGCCAGGGGTGCAGTTCCAGCTTACACCCTCGCTGGGCGTAGCTGTCGTTGAATTTCACGTAGAGCACCATCAACACAGCCATCAGGTTCATCACCACCGCAGTGGCCCAGCCGCAGCCCACGCCCCCCAGGGCCGGGAAGCCCAGCTTGCCGTATATCAGCACGTAGTTGACGGGAATATTGACCAGCAGGCCAATCACACTGATCCACAGCACCGGGCGGGTATCGCCCAGCGCTTCAGTATAACTGCGCAGCGACAGCACTACGGCGATGGCAGGCAGGCCCCAGCTCAGGCCAAAGAGGTAATCCTCCACCATCGGCTGAATCTGCGCATCAACATCCATCCGGCTCAGAATGAACCCGGTATTCTGCAGCAACAGCGCGCCGGCAATCCCGGCCAGCAGCGCCAGCATCATCGACTGATGCATGGTGGGGTTTATTCGCCCAAGCTGCCCTGCACCCAGGTGGCGGGCCAATACCGAGGTGGTGGCCATCAGCAGGCCGGTCAGGAATAAAAAGACCGGCACCCAGATGCTGGCCCCGACCGCAACGGCGGCCAGATCGACCGCAGAGACCCGCCCCGCCATGACCGTATCGACAAAGCCATTGGCGGATTGCGCCAACTGACCGCCAACAATAGGCAGGGCAATCGTTAACTGACGACGCAATTCCTCTCTGGCGCTGACAGGCATGAAAAACTCTCGGGCGGGCGTGAACGGGGCTGCACTCTAACGCAGCAATGGCGGCGCCGCAAACGCGTTAACGGCAGCGTGAGAGGAAACGAAAACGGGGGCCTCAGCCCCCGTCCTTGTTATTGCCTCGCTGGTTCACACCAGCTCGGCGATGGGTACGACCGGATCGACATCCGCTTCGTAGTCCACGCCGTCGACACCAAAGCCAAACAGCTTGAGGAATTCCTGTTTGTAACCGGCAAAATCGGTGACGTCATGCAGGTTTTCCGTGGTGACTTTGTCCCAGGCGTCCGAAACCGCCTGCTGAATTTCCGGTCGCAGTTCGAGACCGTCGGCCCGCAAGCGGCCCTCCTCGTCGCAGGTCGGTTGATCCCCGTACAAGCTGTTGCGGAATAAACCGTAGACCTGCTCAATACAGCCTTCGTGGCTGCCGTCCGCCTTCATTACTTTAAACAGCAACGACAGATACAGCGGCATAATCGGAATGGCAGAACTGGCCTGAGTCACCACAGCTTTCAGCACCGACACACGGGCATCGCCGCCCTTCGCCGCCAGTCGCTCACGGATATCAATCACCCGCTTGTCCAGGTCCTGCTTGGCGCGGCCAATCGTGCCATGCCAATAGATATCCCAGGTAATACGCTCACCGAGATAGGTGTAGGCCGTGGTCTTCGCACCGTCAGCCAGCACGCCCGCCTCATCCAGCGCCTCAATCCACATCTGCCAGTCTTCACCGCCCATCACGGCGACGGTACTGTCGATGTCATCCTGAGTCGCCGCCGGTAGCGTGACGGTTTCAATGGTTTCCTTGTCGGTATTCACCCCACGCTGACTGACATCCTTACCGATGGGCTTCAAGGTGGAGTTGAACACCTCGCCACTCTTTGGATGCTGACGGCGCGGCGCCGCCAGGCTGTACACCACGAGATCGACTTGCCCGAGATCCGCCTTGATCTGCGCAATGGTTTTTTCCTTTATCTCATCAGAAAAGGCGTCACCGTTGATGCTTTTGGCATACAGCCCTTCCGCATCGGCAAATTTGTGAAAGGCTGCCGAGTTGTACCAGCCAGCCGTGCCCGGCTTTTTCTCAGTACCTTCTTTCTCGAAGAAAATGCCCAGCGTGGCGGCACCACTGCCAAACGCGGCACTGATCCGGGACGCCAGACCGTAGCCGGTAGAGGCGCCGATCACCAATACCTTCTTGGGACCATTGGGAATCTCGCCCTGGGCTTTCACATAGTCGATCTGCTGACGGACATTGGCCTCGCAGCCCACAGGGTGAGTGGTCACACACATGAAGCCGCGCACACGGGGTTTAATGATCATTCGCTTCTCTACTCCATCGTTGAAAGCCTTTATTGGCGGGCATTATAAGGCGTTCAGGCAGCCCCGACTAATACTCACTGTCAACTTTGAATTCTGCACAAAATACCGATTCGAGAAATTGCAGCTTAACTGTGTCGGTGAGAATCGCCTCTTCATCTAATCGCTTCAGACTAGCTTGGCGCAGTTTTCGCTGTGCTATGATCCGCCGAATAAAAGTAACAACACTGTAACCTTGTGCACAAATCGAGATTTATGCGCAATTAGCTCGTTCCAAAACTTCGAATAACTATTAAAAAACAAACTTACATAAACACATTGCGTGCTAACAATTTATATAAGTAAAGGGTGATGTATGAAACTTAGCAAGCTTAAGCCACTCGCGGTGCTCGGCGGCTTTAGTCTGGCGGTAGCCAGCCCTATGGCACTGGCGCAGCTGGAAGAAGTTATCGTTACAGCGCAGAAGCGCGCCGAGTCGCTGCAAGACACACCAATCTCGCTGACGGCGTTCGGGGAAGATCAACTGGAAACCGACGGCATCAACAACCTTGGCGACATTGGCTCCAAAGTCCCCAGCCTGACGATTGAACCGTTCCCGATCAACAACGCCACCCTGCGTATCTTTATTCGCGGCATCGGTATTTCCGACGCCCAGATCACCCAGGATCCCCCGGTCGGCATTTATGTAGATGGCGTATACATCGCCCGCTCAACCGGCACCGCACTGGACGTTGCCGATCTGCAGCGCATCGAAATTCTTCGCGGTCCACAGGGCACACTCTATGGACGCAATACCACCGGCGGCGCCATCAACCTGATCACCAAGAAGCCCACCACCGAAGCCTTGGAGTTCAAACAGAAGTTCACCGTCGGCAACCGTAACTTGCTGACCTCGAAAAGCACCTTGAATGTGCCACTGAACGACCGTATGGCAGCCAAGTTTGCCGTGATGCGCACGCAGCAGGACGGCCATATTGAAAACACCGGCCCCGGCGGCGACTTTGGCGACCGCGATGTCGAGGGTTATCGTCTGGATTTCCGCTGGGATATCACCGACAGCCTCGCGTTTGACTACGCCTACGACAAGTCGGACTTCGACTACTACAACACCCAGTATCAGCACGTTATTCCGCGTTCACCGTCGGGCAGCCAAGCCGATCTGGTTTCTGCGCAGGAAAGAAGCGTCTACTCCGATACTCGCCAGAAATCGGTTGGTACCGTGACGCCCTATGAGCAGTCATCGACCGATATCGAAGGGCATGCCTGGACGCTGACACAGGATTTCGACAGCTTCCAAATCAAGTATATCGGCGCCTATCGTGAGCTGAATGACAAATCCTATGCCGACCTCGGTGGCGGCGTCCCGCTTGCCGATGGCGAAACCGCCGACAGTGGTCTGACATTCCGTGTCGATTCAAACGAGTACTGCGGGCAAGCCGCCGAGTTCGTGATGGGAAGAGGCAACTGCCTCCCCCTGACCTACCCCAAAATCAGTCAGGAACAGACATCTCACGAGCTGCAAATCTCCGGCGATCTGTTTGAAAGCCGCATCAACTACATCGTGGGCGCCTATTACTTCACTGAGGAAGCCCAGGAAGACAATGGACCGATGCACCATCAGCTCAGCGGCCCCATCAACATTGATATCCCGCTGCTTGGCGATATTCTCAAGAGCAGCATCCGCGCCGTAAATATGCTGGAGCAGGTTTACGATATCGAGAACGATGCCAAAGCCTTCTTCGGCCAGTTCACCTGGACACCACCGATTCTGGAAGACCGCCTGCAACTGACCTTCGGTGCACGGCGCTCGGAAGACACGCGTTATACCAAGAAATTCCAGCGTGACCAGACCATTGCGGAAACACCACTCGGCCCGATCGACGTGTCGTTCGCGCAGTGCAACAGCATTCTGGACGGCGACTGCAGAAACTTCGACAACATTGAAGCTAAACAGGAGTTCACTAACGACTCATTCAGCTTCGTTGCCGAATACGACCTGACCGACAGCACGAACATTTATGCCAAGCGTGTCGAGGCCTATAAGTCGGGCGGCTTTAACACCCGCGACCCGCAACAGGATGGCAACCAGGGCCCGGCAACCGATGGCGTGGATTACGGCTTCGGCTATGCCGACGGCTTTGACGCCGAGTACGTAACCTCGTATGAGCTGGGCGTGAAAAGCGAGCTGATGGACCGCCGCCTGCGGGTCAACGCGAACGTGTTCTACAGCGAATACGAAGACATGCAGCTCAACTTCATTCTGACCGGGACGGTGGCCGACACCAAAGTCACTAACGCCGGTGAGGCGGAGATGTACGGCCTGGAAACTGACATCACCTTTATGGCTACCGAACGCCTGCTGATGATGCTGAACTACGCCTACCTGCACTCCGAGGTCACCAAGGCAACCGACGTTAGCGGTAACGATGTGGCCGACCAGTTTGTGTTTTTCTCCGCTCCCGAGCACAGCTTCACTCTGTCTGCTGATTACACCCTGTTCGTTGCAGACTGGGGACGCGGCAGCGTCAACCTCAGCGTGAACTACATGGATGAGCGCAACGGTGGCTCTCGCGCAGAGAACGTGAAAAACACCCAGCTTCGCCAGTACGAACTGGTGAATGCCCGCTTCAGTCTGGCAGATGTCCCCCTCGCGGGCGGTCGCCTGGGCGCGGGTCTCTGGGCCAAGAACTTGCTGGATGAAGAATACGAGCTGACCGCCGTCGACAACCTGCCCTCAGCAGACCGCTCGGTGATCTGGGGCGAACCCCGCACCTACGGTATCGACGTCTTCTACGAGTACTGATAACGGATTTGTTTGGTCTTGCTTGGGCTGCCATTGTGCAGCCCTTTTTTTGTCTGTCGGAATTAACGGAAAGGTCAACAAAATGAACCCAGATGTTCTTGATAGCCCCCGGCAAAACCAGTAAATTTGATCTTTTAATACGAATATATTAATCGAGCCTTCCGTAATGAATAATAGCGATAAAACCAGCCCCAGCAAGCCCCTGCGCGCCAGCGCTATACCCCATTGGGACATCGAAACGGATATTGCCATTGTCGGTTTTGGCGGTGCGGGTGCCTGCGCAGCCATTGAAGCCGCCGACGCGGGCGCCACTGTCCAGTTGTTCGAACTGGCCAGTGCCAGCGGCGGCTCCACCGCACTGTCCAGCGCCGAGATTTACATGGGCGGCAATGGCGGCACGCCGGTTCAGCAAGCCTGTGGCTACAGCGACGACACCGAAAACATGCTGAACTATCTTCGCGCCTGCTTCGGCAATCAAGCCGACGAAGACAAGCTCCGTTATTATTGCGAAAACAGCATCGCGCACTACCAATGGCTCACTGGTATGGGCGTGCCGTTCAAAATGAGCGAGCTGAAAGAACGCGCGATCATGGCGCTGACCGACGACTGTCTGCTGTATACCGGCAACGAAAAAGCCTACCCCTTCCCGGAGCACGCGAAACCCATCCCTCGCGGTCACAACCTCGAAATTGAAGGTGATAACGGCGGGCCGCTGCTGATGAAGCTGCTGACCGAGGCCGTTGAAGCGAGAGAGAACGTGACTGTTCACTACGAGAGCCGGGCCCTGACGCTGGTTCAAGACGACAACGATGTCGTGGTTGGCATTGTCGTGCGGATCAATCAGAAAGAGCACTACGTCAAAGCGAGCAAGGGTGTCATCCTCTGCGCGGGCGGCTTCTGTATGAATGAGGAAATGGTTCGTAAATACGCGCCTCAGTTCGACTGCGGTCTGACCCCCATCGGCAACCCCGGCGACACCGGCAGCGGTATTTTGATGGGAATGGGCGCCGGCGGGGCGACGATCAACATGCACGAATGCTTTGTCAGCCTGCCGTACTATCCCCCGTCGTCACTCACCTACGGCATTCTGGTGAATGATAAAGGACAGCGTTTTATCAACGAAGATTGCTACCATGGCCGTGTCGGCTACAACGCCCTGCTGCAGCAACGCAATTCCAAACGCATCTACATGATCACCGATGTGGAAGGCTACGGCGACTACGAGCGCATGAGTTATCTGGGCGCCCAGGTGGCAGGTACGGGCGATACGATTGCCGAACTTGAAGGCGAGCTCGAATTGCCGTCAGGCAGCCTGCAACAGACGCTGGAGTCCTACAACCGCAATGCGGCAGAAGGTAATGACCCGCTCTATCACAAGTCGGATGCCTGGCTGCGACCGATTGAGCCGCCCTTTGTCGCACTTGACTGCACCCTGGGGCGCGGTCCCTTCTATCCGTTCTTCACACTGGGTGGACTGGACAGCCTGCCTACCGGCGAAGTGCTGAATGCAGACCGCGAAGTCATTCCCGGACTTTACGCGGCGGGCCGCACTACCGCGGGCATTCCACGCACCGCTGCAGGCTACGCCAGCGGCATGTCGGTCGGCGATGCCACCTTCTTTGGACGCATGGCGGGCAAGGCCGCGGCAGCTCGCTAGCACCGGAAGATGTGTCCCGTCCTGACATAGGTTGTCAGGTTTCAAGGAGCCGCTTCCGTATAGGAG
>NZ_CFHTQA010000050.1:0-23231 GCF_984394615.1 Spongiibacter sp.
CATCAGCTAATTCTCTCAAGAAAGTTAGCCTCCGATAAACCCGGGGGGATTCAATACCTATTTTAGCGCAAGGTTTCTATTGCTATATTTGGAGTTGGAAAGTCCGACACATTGATTAGCAGGAGCTAGAAGGCCGTGGCAACACAATTATTTCCCATGCTGGATCCGAATTATATCGACAATCCTGAGCCGTACTGGCAACAGCTGAGAGAGGAAGCCCCGCTGTATTGGAGCGAGGAATTCAACTTTTGGGTGGTTACTCGCTATGAGGACGTGGATAATTTCGCAAAGCGGCCGGAAGACTTTTCATCTTCGAGCGGCCCTGGCGGTGGTTTGCGAATGGATGATGCTTCAGCTGAGGACGTAGTAGGCTTTTTGCCGATGATTCAAAACGACCCGCCAGAACATACCAGGTTGCGCTCTATATTTGCCAGAAGCTTCACATCGCGCCGCATAACGCAATTGGAATCTGAGATAAGTGGAATCGCCGATCAATTGATTTCTGACTTACAAAACAAATCTTCCGAAGGAAGAGAGTTAGACCTCTACAAAGATTTTGCAAGTCCATTACCGGTGGCAGTTATTGCAAAGCTTTTAGGAATACCGTTGGAATATTACGAGCGGCTTAAATTTTGGAATGAGGCATTGGGAGTTGGTGTCGGCGGAAGCTATACAGAAAAACAGCGTTTTAACGCCACAACTGAAATGAACGACACTTTATCCGAAATCATTGAGGAAAAACGACTCAACCCTGCAGGTGACCTGATTTCGTCGCTCGTTAAATTGGCCGATGAAGATGGCGAGCAGCTAAAGCCGAATGAACTTTTAGGGTTTTGTAAATTGTTGTGGATTGCCGGCAACGAGACAACCACGAATTTAATAACAAACGCTGCGGTTGTACTCCAGGAGCAACCCGAGATACTTGAGAAGCTGAAAAATAATAAAGCACTGATTCCTCAATTTGTCGAAGAAGCACTTCGCTACGTAGGGCCGGTAAATGGGCTCTTCCGTCGAGTAACTCGAGATATTGAATACAAAGGGAAGAAACTTAGGGAAAATGACAATGTCTGGATAATGTTCGCCTCAGCCAACAGGGATGAGAGACATTTTGAAAGCCCGGAAAGTTTCATTATTGAGCGAAGCCCTAATGATCATTTGTCACTGGGAAAGGGAGTGCATTTTTGCATGGGTGCAGCCCTGGCAAGACTTGAGGCACAAATAGCCTTTGAGCATCTGGTAGACGTGCTCCCTGGCTTTGAGTTAAAACCTGAAGAGGGTTTGCGCATTCCCGTACCAGTTCTGCGCGGGTGGATAAAGCTACCCATGATTCGTAAAGTATGACGCCATGAACGCCGCAGGGTTGTCTAATTGCCACGCCTTAACCAGTCGTGGCTGTTCGCGCTATGGCTGCTATGGGTCGGGAGCAGGCACGCCAGCGAAATAGTTGGAATGTCTGGAAAGAGCTGCTACCAGCCATATTGATGTCCAGGCCAGCCGTCCGCTTATTACCAGCAGCCGACTTTACTTGCGTTGGGCAGGAACTGACCTACCATAAATTGGCCATCACGGGTTTCTACCATAAGATGGCCAAAGCGGCCAAGTTATGGGTGAATCGATACGCTTTTGGTAGGTGGTCGCCGGTAGAGAGTTATATTAGGCCGCTATTAGAGCCGCTGGCTCGACTTCAGATTTGTAAAGGATATTTAGGCAGTATGACCCATTCTTAGCCCTTACTATTGGGCCCCCGTTTCGTGCTTTACGAAATAATAGATTGCTGTAAAAAAATATCCCAATATGTGTGGGTAAATTGTTTCTTATCTTATTGCTTTATAATGGAAAAATTGTTTTATCCTCGAAATTTATCGTGCTTATTGTGATTTCTTACCGGATACAAGGTAAAGACAGTTACACGATGCTCGATATCCTGATGAACCTGCAAAAAAGCGCGCCGGTTCGATTTGAGTTGGTAGCCGTCAACATGGATCAAAAGCAGCCGGGTTTTCCAGAGCATGTGCTGCCAGAATACCTCGATGGGCTGGGTATTGAGTATTACATCGTCAATCGCGACACCTATTCCATTGTTAAGGAAAAAATCCCCGAAGGAAAAACCACCTGCGGCCTGTGTTCCCGCCTGCGAAGGGGGACTCTCTACGGTTTTGCAGAGCAGATCGGGGCCAATAAAATCGCGCTGGGCCACCATAAAGACGACATGGTGCAAACGCTGTTTTTGAATATGTTTTACGGTTCGCGTATGGCGGCGATGCCGCCCAAACTGCTGTCTGACGACAAACGCAATATCATCATCCGCCCGCTGGCCTATTGTCGCGAGGCGGATATCGAGAAGTTTTCGGCCTACAAACAGTTCCCGATCATTCCCTGCAATCTCTGCGGTTCGCAGGAAAATCTGCAGCGGCAAAATATCCGCAAGATGCTGTTGGAGTGGGAAAAGCAGGACGGCAGCCGCATTGAAAAAATCTTCTCGTCCATGCAGAACATTGCGCCATCGCAGTTGGCGGATACGGCCTTATTCGATTTTGCCAACCTGGATATCGACCGAAGTCTGGATCGAGAACCCCATCCTTTTCATGCCTCCCAAACCGTGGATGTGGGCGGGCCAACAGCATTGCCCTTTGTCGAGCTGAAACGCTAACCTCCTTCTTGCGTGCCGGCTTGTCAGGAGCTGGCCCGTATCCTGCTACATTCCTCACTGTGGGCTCGATAGCGCGTATAAGCAGCGCTTTTTGAGGGGCTTTTGTCAAAAAAGTGACAAAATTTGTGAGCATTGTGTCAAATAGTCAAAAAAATGACAGATTTTCTCAGGGCATTGCCTGGCAGCTTTTACTGCTGCTGGCATTGATTCTGTTTGCATTGTTCTGCCTTCTCCTGCCGATATCCTCGGAGTTGGGCATTGCGGCCTTGTGCATTGCCGCTGGCCTGGGATTGTCATTGTTTCTGCAGCAGCTTGGCTCCCGGCAGCGACCCGAAGCAGTGTCTGCTCCGGCCGATTATCGCTCCTTGCTGCATCATCTTCAGCGTAGTGCGGATGAAGAACCTGGAAGGGTGGCTGCGGTTTTGGGGGCATGGCTGAGCGAGGGGACCTTGATTGCCGATAACGAGGCCGATAGCGGCGACGCGGAACAGGCGGCGGTATTGTTAACCGCCTTGTCATCGGAGCGGGCGGCCGCAGTGTTGCGGGAGCTGCGCCCGCAGCATGTCCAGCGCGCTGCAGAATTGATGTCTCGCCTCAACGCTCCTGATGCATCGCGCCTCACGCAGATATTGCAACGGTTTGAGCGGGACAGTTTACAGGTATCGCTGGTCGCAAACGGCAAGGCCGATCAGGTTCGGGATCTGCTGTCAGACGCGTTGGGTGAGGACAAGGCCGCATTGCTGCGTCGTCAGTTGGCGCCGCACGGGCAGTCCGGGCAAATTGGAAAGCTTAAGTGGTTAAGTGCCCAGGCGATTGTTGACATGCTGCGTCGTGAACACCCGCAGATTCAGGCGGTGCTGATCGCTTGCCTGGAGTCATCGCAGGCGGCGGAAGTGTTGATGTCTTTTACCGGTGAAAAGCGGGAGGACTTGCTGGCGCGGCTGGCTGCGCTGGAGTCGCTGTCGCCCACGGCACTGGAAGAGCTGGATTACCTGATCGAAGAACACTTGCAGAATGTAGGACGCGGACGACAGCCCATGGCAGGTGAGAGTCTGGCTGCTGCGCTGCTCAATGAACTGGACATGGGCAGTGAAAGCCAGTTGCTTGAGGGGCTTCGCCAGCGGCGCCCGGCATTGGCCGAGCGCGTTGAAGAGCGGATGTTCAGCTTCGATCAACTTACGCGTCTCAGTGGCGACGACCTGAGAACCGTGTTGGAACAGTTCGAGGCGGAGACGATCCACTTCGCTGTGCAAGGCAGCAGCGGTGAATTGCGTGAGAGGATGTTGGCGGTGTTACAGGAGGTTTATCCGGATTACCGAGCGGTGGCCGGAAGAGCTGATTTGGCGCAGATCAAGCGGGCGCAGCAGGAGTTGCTGGTGGCAACGAAGCGTCTGGCTCAGGTAGGTGAAATTGTATTGGAGCGGCGTCCGCTCTCACCGGCCGCAAAGGTGGTGGCACAGTGAGTGATCATACTACGGCGCGGTTGCCGGTCGAGGTGCTGGACGAAGCGGTGCTGGAAGAGATATTCAGCATTATGCCTGACGATATGCAGATTTTATTTTCGAGTTTTCAGCAGGATGCAGAGCTGCGCCTGCAGCGGATTAATGACGCTATTGACGCGGGAGATGCTGAGGAGCTGCGGCGCTCTGCTCATACCCTGAAAGGCGGTGCGCTGGGGGTCGGCGCGGGTGGCTACGCATCGCAGTGCCGGGCGATGGAAGAGCTGGGTCGAAATGACGACCTGGCCTTGGCGCCGAGCCTGCTTGTCAGTTTAAAGAGTGACCTCCGCGGTGTTGTGGCGGCACTTGAGCAGTGGTACGCCGCGCGGAGCGTGATGTGATGGCAGGAATTGGCAATGAATAACGTGCTTTCGCAGGCAGAAATTGATGCCCTGTTGCTTGCCGTGCAGCAGAGCGATGCCCCGCCTAAAGCCGCCAAGGTGGCGCCGCAAGCGCAGGCGGCTCAGTTTGATCTCGCCCGTCGCAATCCGGTCACTCGCAAGCGTTTGCCGGGACTGGAACAGCTTAGCAGACGCTTTGCCGAGCATTTTCGCCAAAGTCTGAATAGCGTGCTCGGCCACGATGTGGATATCAGTCTGCTGGAAATTCAATTCACGCCCTACGCCAATTATTTGCATTCGCTGTACCTGCCAACCAGTCTGAATTTAATGCGCCTGGCTCCACTTGAGGGGACGGCGATGATGGTATTTGATGCCCGTCTGGTATTTCGCCTTGTCGAAGTTTTCTTTGGTGGCAGTCATACGGCGGGCGTGCCTGATGGTCGCGACTTCAGTTCTGCAGAGCGGCGCCTTGTCGACAAACTGATTGCTCGGGCGCAGGCGGACCTGGCTGAGGCCTGGCAACCCGTTTGCGAGCTGCACTGCCAGGCCTTGGGCAGCGAACTCAATCCATCGCTGGCAACCATTGTCGGAGCGGCGGACCCGGTCGTGGTCTGCCGTTTCCAGATTGATGCAGAGGGCGGCGGTGGCGGTGAATTTCATATCTGTTGCCCGGCAGCTATGCTGGAGCCGATTCGGGAGAGTCTGTCGCGCAGTGAACTTGCTGAGACTCGCGCGCCTGACCCGCAGTGGCAGCAGGCGATGGTGGATGCGAGTTTGAATGCCCCGGTGGCGACGCGCTATGTTCTTGCCGAGAAAACCCTGCGTTTAGGTGAGCTCGCTGCGTTGGAGGTCGGTGATGTTATTCCCCTTGGCTCGGCTGATCTGGCAGAAATCCGGGTTGCCGGACTGCCGTTGTTGCGCGCGGTGTTGCAGCTTGAAGGAAATGTCATGCGGTTTACCGTCAAGGGGCGTAAATGAATGCCAGAGGAGGCGATGTGACCGAGAGAGACGATTTGCGACGCGAACGGGAAAGGCTTCGCCAACAAATTGAAGCCGAGGATGCGGGGCAGCAGGCCAATGCCGGTGCGCATGCGGCGCGTTTGCGACAGCGGGATACACCGTCTCCCGACCTGGAAATGGTCATGGACATCCCGGTCCGTGTCACGCTGGAAGTCGGTGGCCGTGAAATGCCGATTCGCGACCTGCTGCAATTGCAGCAAGGCGCCGTTATTGAGCTGGATCGCCACGCCGGTGAGCCGCTGGATGTCTTGGTAAATGGCAAATTAATCGCCCGCGGTGAAGTGGTGGTGGTTGAAGACAAACTGGGAATCCGCCTGACGGAGGTGGTGAGTGCCACCGAGCGTTTGCAGTCACTGCGTTGAGGATCGCCCGTGAAAAAACTGTATTTTCTGGCACACGATCGCGAACCACTTGCTCAACTACGTGCGGTTCTGTCGTCGCCGGTAGCGTCCCTGGGGCACTACACCCTGCTTAGCGAGCATGCTGAAGATCAGCGCCATCCGCGACTGGCCGCGACAGGAATCATGACTCGCAGCGATATCGTCGGGCTGTCTTGGCGGGCGGGACTATGGTCGGTGTTCTTTGTACTCCTGTGTTTGGCGGTCTTGCTGCCGTTGCTTGGCAGCAGTCCTATGCGCGCTCCAGTGCTTTACGGATTACCGGTGTTTGGCGTGGCATTTGGTGCCTGGCTTGGAGGTCTGCTGGGACTGATGCGTATCAATCCGGAATATCAAGCCTGGCAGGACCAATTGGAGCTGGGCGCGCGCTTGGTGGCTGTTGCCGTGCCGCCGGAGTGCGAGCGCATGCTGCGGCGTCAGATGGCTGATTGTGGCTGGCAATATCTTTCTCAAACCCTGCGATATGCGGGAAGCTACCGCTTTCCTCAGAATCGCTTGGAGGTCGGGGCGATATGAGGCCGGTTCAGGTTGTCGCCGTTACCGGGGGCAAAGGTGGTGTGGGTAAGACCAATGTGGCGATCAACACGGCCGTAGCGCTCGCGAGTCGCGGGAAACGGGTTGCTATCCTCGATGCGGATTTTGGCCTGGCCAACGTCGACGTATTGCTGTCGTTGTCAGCGAACAAGACGATTGAGCAACTGTTAGATGGAGAGTGCCAGCTCAGCGATATTCTACTGACCGGACCTCATGGTATTCGCATTATTCCGGCCTCGTCAGGTGCACGCAGACTTACCCGACTGACCTCATTGGAACAAGCGGGCTTGATTCGAGCGTTCAGTGATCTTTCATCGCAGATTGACGTGTTGCTGGTCGATACCGCTGCTGGGATCGCCGACACCGTCTTGACCTTTGCGAATGCCTCGCAGGAATTATTGCTGGTGTTATGCAACGAGCCGTCCTCACTCACAGATGCTTACGCCCTGATTAAGTTGATGAACCGGGACTTTGCTCGACGACGTTTTCGCGTGGTAGCCAACATGGTTGCCGATGACGAGGAGGGGCGGCAACTGCTTGAGAGGCTGGCCAGTGTCTGCGACCAGTTTCTCGATGTGAGCTTGCGCTATGCCGGTGCCATTCCCTTTGATCATCGCCTGAGAGAGGCCGTCAAAGCGCAGCGGGCAGTGAGCGAATACGCGCCAAGTGCACCGTCGTCCCTGGCCTTTCATCGACTGGCTGACGAGCTGCTAAGCTGGCCTGTTGCTCAGGGAGCCGATGGGCATCTTCAGTTCTTTGTGGAAAGCCTGGTCGCGGCGCGTGTTGGAGAGCAGACGGCATGAGCGACGAGTACTCTCCAGACCCTTTTGCAGGCTATGAGCCTCTCGAAAAGACTTCAGCTTCGCTGCCATCGCCGCGTGACATGCGCATCCTCATTGTTGAGGACTTTGCGACAATGCGGCGAGTTATTCGAAACCTGCTTCAGGATCTCGGTTACGGCAATATCTGCGAAGCCGATGACGGGATGGCGGCGTTGACGCTCTTGCACAATCAGCGGGTCGATCTGGTGATTACCGATTTACTCATGCCGACCATGGGCGGCATGGAGCTGTTGCGTGCGGTTCGAGCAGACCGCCAGCTCTGTTCAACGCCCGTGTTGATGGTGACCGCAGACGCCAAGCGAGAGCGAATCATTGAAGCGGCGCATGCCGGCGTCAACGCCTATATCGTCAAACCATTCACCGCGGCGGTACTCGACAGCAAGATTCGTCAGATATTCCGGCGTTTGAATTCTCAGCTGGAAACCCAGGATTAAACCTCCACTTTGTGAACCGCGTGGCAGTGACCAGCGGAAGTTTGTTTGATAATCATTGTCATTGAGGATGTAAATGATTTCATTTTTGAGTGCTGACGGAGGGCTGATAGTCCGTGGACGCGAACGAGCATGAAGGCATACTCGCCATTTTCCTTTCAGAGGCAGAGGAAATTGTGCGAGGTCTGTTTGTCCAGCTGGAAGAATTGCAGTACGGCTATGACGGGCAACGCATCCTCGATGATATCCACCGGGGTTTTCATACCTTGTACGGCGGCGCGTCGGTACTGAAGCTCGAGGAGTTGAGCGAGTGCGCGAGACTGGCCGAACGCGTATTGGAGCGCCTGCGTACTCGTCGATTATCCTTGAGTCCGAGTCTGGTGTCCTTGATTGTCGGTGCCACCAGTGCGCTTGAGGTGATGCTGAGCCGGATGATGAACCACCAAAGTGTGCGGGCTATTCCGGAGGATTTGCGTCTTCGCCTCACGCGCGCAATGGGGCAGGAGACGGGATCGCTGGGCAAGTCGCTGCCAGCGCAAGCGGTGGCAAAAACACCGGACAGCGATGAAATGACCGATCGCGAATTTGAAAACCTGCTCGACAGCCTCTACGGCAAGGGGCAGCCCCCGGGAAGACAACCGATTGCCAGTGACACGCAGACCTTGACGGCAGTTCGCCCGGCAGCGGTCACGGCGCCGTCCCCGACTATCACCGAATTGGTCAGTGAATTGTCCTGGGTCCGCAACCGGCTTATGGGGCTTCGTGGTGAACAGCACGATGAAAAGCTCAACAAAGCGCTCGCCTACCTTGACCTGGTGACTCAGGATATGGAGCGCTGGGTCGCCAATCGCCCGGACGGCAAGACGCCCTGATATCACTCCGGGCTGCGACACATTGTCGCAGTGTCCGGCAGTCCACGAATTTACTCGTAAATCGTATATACTTGGCCGCATTTTTGGCTGTGGCCCCTTCGTGTGTGGGCCGTATGATTTCAGGAGCGGCAGTTGGCGACTCAGGGCCTAGAAGTACGGCAGTTATACAGCGAGCGCAATGAGCGCGTGCTGTTTGCTGGACTGTCTCTGTCTGTCGGGCCCGGAGAAATCGTGCAATTGGCTGGCGCGAACGGCAGCGGAAAAACCAGCTTGCTGCGCATTTTGGCGGGCCTCTCTACGCGCTACGAAGGCGATATTTTCTGGCAGGGCCACCCCCTGGCTGAAACCCTGAGTGATTTTCGCCAGCAGGTCCTTTATCTCGGCCATGGCGCCGGTATCAAACCCCAACTTACTCCCCTTGAAAACCTGCGCTGGAGCTGTGCGCTTCGCGGTGACGCCGTGGATGACGAGCGGCTTTTTACTGCGCTGGCGCGGGTGGGGCTGACGGGCTTTGAACAGCAGCCTTGCTATGGCCTGTCGGCGGGCCAGCAGCGCCGGGTGAATCTCGCCAGACTGTTTTGCAGCAGCGCTTTGCTGTGGTTGCTAGATGAGCCGTTTACGGCGATCGATCAGCGCGGTGTCGCGGAAATTGAACAGTGGATTGGCGACTTCGCCGATGCGGGTGGCAGCGTGGTACTGACGACGCACCATGTGCTTAAACTGCCGCGCCCCTTGCGCCGTATTGAACTGGGGGAGGGATGATGCAGCGCCTTTCGACCTTCTCCATGATGGCGGCGATGGTTCGCAGGGACCTTCAGTCCGCCCTGCGTCGCGGCAGCGAGTGGAGTAACCCACTGTTATTTTTCGTTATGGTCTGCACCCTGTTTCCGCTGGGTGTTGGTCCCGAACGCGAGCAGCTTGCCGCGCTGGCGCCCGGGGTCATATGGGTAGTAGCCCTGTTGGCATCGATGATGGCAACAGACAGTCTGTTTCGCGGTGACCACGACGATGCCACGCTGGAGCAACTGTTGCTCAGCCCGGTGCCATTGTATCCGCTGGTATTGGCGAAGACGCTGACTCACTGGATGCTCAGCGGATTACCGCTCAGCCTGTTGTCGCCGCTCTTGGGCATGTTGTTGCAACTGCCCCCAGCAGGGTATGGCGTGCTCATGCTGAGCCTGCTGCTGGGCAGTGTTGTGCTGAGCATGATCGGCGCGATTGGTGCAGCGCTGACGGTGGGGCTAAGACGTGGCGGCTTGTTACTATCGTTGATCGTTTTGCCTCTGTATATTCCGGTGCTGATTTTCGGCAGTGCGGCGGTCAGCAATGCTGTTGAGGGCTTGTCTTACCAGGCGCCGCTGGCAATATTGGCGGCGCTGTTGATGGCAGCACTGGCGCTCGCGCCATTGGCGATTGGTGGCGCATTGCGGATCAGTGTGGACCAGTAAGATGCATCTGATGAATTGGAAGGAAGGCTAGGTTTTGTCGAAATGGCAATGGTTTCACAAGTGGGGTTCGCCGCGCTGGTTTTATGACTTCAGCGGGCGGCTCATGCCCTGGCTGGCGGTGCCCGGTGTGCTGCTGCTAATAGGCGGCTGTATCTGGGGCTTGGCATTTGTACCCGAGGACTTCAAGCAGGGGAACAGCTTCCGCATCATCTATATTCATGTGCCTGCGGCGGCCGTGTCTATGGGCGCATATATGATGATGGCGACGGCGGCAGCCATTCATCTGATCTGGCGCATGAAGCTGGCGGCCATGGTCATGAAATCCATTGCTCCGATCGGCGCCGCACTGACCTTTCTTGCGCTGATTACCGGTGCGGTCTGGGGCAAGCCGACCTGGGGAACCTGGTGGGTATGGGATGCGCGTATTACCTCGGTGTTGGTGTTGTTCTTTCTCTATTTAGGGTTGATGGCGCTGTACAGTGCGTTTGAGAATCAGGACGCTGCCGCCAAGGCCTGTGCTGTACTGGCGGTGGTTGGCGCGGTGAATATTCCAATCATTTACTGGTCGGTGGAGTGGTGGTACAGCCTGCACCAGCCCGCCAGTATCAAGTTTATTGGGGAATCGACTATTCACCCGGTAATGCTCAGGCCCCTGATGGCGACCCTCTCGGGCATGTATCTGTTTTTCGGCTGGCTGGTATTGCTTTACACCCGCGCTGAGATTCTTGAACGTGAGCGCAATACCCGGTGGGTTCAGACGCTGGTCGAGGCAAACACAGGAGGCCGACATGGCGTTTAATTCGCTGGCTGAATTCTGGCAGATGCACGGCCACGGGCCGTATGTATGGTTCAGCTTTGGTATCAGTGCGGCAGTGCTCGCGCTGTTAGTCGTTGAATCCCGCCGCCGCAACCGCGCTGCCCGGCAGATGGTTGCGGCGGCCGCGCGCCGTCGTCGTGCGGAACAACAGAAAGCCGGTTAATCGGAGGCAGTATGGCCATGCACCCAGTGCGCAAGCAGCGCTTAGGCATCGTAGTATTTATCTTGTTGGCCAGTGCGGCCGCGGCCGCGTTTCTGGGCTTTGCGCTGCGCGAGAATATCAATCTGTTCTATCCACCCGCTGATATTGCGGCTGGCAAGGCGCCGCTGGATCGCAAGATTCGTGCGGGCGGTATGGTGGAAGAGGGCTCTGTGCAGCGCGCCAGCGACAGCCTGAAAGTACGTTTTAAGGTCACTGACTACTCAGCCAGCGTTGAGGTGGCTTATGAAGGCATATTGCCCGACCTGTTTGCCGAGGGTGAGGGGGTTGTCGTGACTGGCACGTTGGGTCAGGACGGTGTTTTCCAGGCCTCAGAGGTACTGGCCAAACACGATGAAAACTATATGCCGCCGGAGGTGAGCGAGGCGTTGAAAAAGTCTGAAGAGGCTCGTGCTGGCGCAGCATATGATGGGGAGAATGCAGGCTCGTGATTGGTGAACTGGGACATTTCTCGCTGATTCTCGGCCTGTGCTTCGCACTGTTGCTGGCCGTGGTTCCCATGTACGGTGTGTGGCGTGGTGACCGGCGATCCATGGTGGCGGGTGGCACCCTAGCGATTGCCCAGTGCTTGTTTACGACAATCTCTATTACCTGCCTTTTCTACGCTTTTCTGACCGATGACTTTACTGTCAATATCGTTGCCATGCAGTCCAATACAGCCCTGCCCATGGCGTATAAGTTCAGTGCACTTTGGGGCGGTCACGAGGGCTCGCTGCTGCTTTGGCTGGAAATTCTGACGTTGTGGACGGTGGCGGTTGCGGTTTTCTCACGTCAGCTGCCGCTGGATATCCTCGCGCGCGTGCTGTCGGTGATGGGCGTTGTCGCGATTGGTTTTTTCAGCTTTGCGCTCTTCACCTCTAACCCCTTTGAACAGAATATTATTAATCCGCCAGCCGAGGGGCAGGACCTGAACCCCTTGTTGCAAGATCCGGGTATGGTGATACATCCGCCGATGCTCTACGTCGGCTACGTGGGTTTTTCTGTCGCCTTCGCCTTTGCGATTGCCGCCCTGTTAAGTGGCCGAATGGACGCCAGTTGGGCGCGTTGGTCGCGTCCCTGGACGAATATCGCCTGGTTGTTTTTGACCATCGGTATCACGCTGGGCAGCTGGTGGGCGTACTACGAGCTTGGCTGGGGTGGCTGGTGGTTCTGGGATCCGGTGGAAAATGCCTCGTTTATGCCCTGGCTGGTGGGTACCGCGCTGATTCACTCGTTGGCGGTGACGGAGAAGCGAGGCACGTTTAAGTCCTGGACATTGCTGCTTGCGATCTTCGCTTTTTCACTCAGCCTGCTAGGAACCTTCCTGGTGCGCTCCGGTGTGTTGACCTCGGTACACGCCTTTGCGGCTGACCCTACTCGGGGCATGTTTATTCTCGGCTTCCTGGTGCTGATTGTCGGCGGCTCACTCACGCTGTATGCGCTGAAAGCCCCAGAGCAGAGCCGAAACAAGGGCTTCGGCCTGCTGTCCCGTGAAGCACTGTTGCTCGCCAACAATATTCTGCTGATTGTGGCGGCGCTGACCGTGTTGCTGGGCACGCTGTTCCCGCTGATTATGGACTTTGCCGGTGGCGGAAAATATTCCGTGGGGCCGCCTTATTTTAATGCACTGTTTGTCCCGATCAGCGCGATGATTGCATTGCTGGTGGGTATTGGTCCCAGTTCTCAGTGGAAGACCAGCAATACCCATCGTTGGTTGTCCGCGATGATAGGCGCACTGTTGGTGTCGCTGTTGCTGGGTCTGATATTCCCCTGGCTGTATGGTGGCAGTCTGCACCTCGGTGCCAGCGTGGGTGCGGTGCTGTTTGTGTGGATTGTCGCGACCACGCTGGTCAATCTTCGCGACAAGACCCGCAATGCCCGCACGGTAATTGCCGGTCTTCGTCGCCTGACGCCTTCGTACTACGGGATGTTGCTGGCCCACCTCGGATTGGCAGCGGCGATTCTCGGTGTGGCCATGGTGACCAGCTTTGAAGACGAGCGTGATATGCGTATGGCCGTGGGCGAGAGCGTCGACACCGAATTTGGCTATCACGTGCGTTTCGATGCTATCGAAGCGGTGACCGGGCCCAATTATCAGGGACAACAGGGGCACTTCAGCCTTTACGAGGGCGAGCAGTTGATCGCCAAGCTGCATCCGGAGAAACGTCGCTATCATGCTCGCTCCGGTCAGGTGATGACTGAAGCGGCCATCGATGCCAGCCTTTGGCGCGACGTTTATATTGCGCTGGGCGAGCCGGTCGGCGAAGACGCCTGGGCTGTTCGTGTGCACATTAAGCCCTTTGTGCGCTGGATCTGGTTGGGCGGCATTCTGATGGCGGCCGGTGGTTTGCTGGCGATTCTGGATAAGCGCTATCGGCGCGGTGCCTCATCGAAGGCGAGGAACACCCAGGGAGGTCATTATGGGCAGGCTTAAGTTGTTTTTGCCGCTGATTATTTTTGTGCTGTTGGCGGCGATGTTTTTTGGTGTTCAGCGCCGCGTGCAGGAGGGGGAGTACAGCCCCACGGCACTGCCTTCGGCATTACTCAATCGCCCGATGCCGGCGTTTGATCTGCCCACCTTGGAGGGCGGGCAGCTCAGTCATGTTGACTTGCCCAAACAGTGGTTGCTGGTCAATGTCTGGGCGACGTGGTGTCCGACCTGTCATTACGAGCACCCTTTTCTTGTTGAGCTGTCAAAGCGCGGCGTGCCGATTCTCGGCGTGGACTACAAGGATAAGCGCGATCCGGCGTTGCGCTGGCTGGCCGAAAAGGGCAATCCCTACTTTGCGACCGTATTCGATGTCGAAGGCACGCTCGGTCTGGATCTGGGGGTGACTGGCGCTCCCGAAACCTACCTGATCGATGCAGAAGGTATTGTTCGATTCCGCTACCAGGGGGCGCTGGATGAACGCGTCTGGGAAAAAGAGTTTCAACCTCTGATTGCGGAGCTGGATCTGGGAGGCACGCCTTGATGTTGCGTCGTTTGAGCTTGCTGATGCTGTTAGTGTTGGCGCTGCCAGCGATGGCGGTAATTGAGACCTATCAGTTCGACACGGAGCTTCAGCGCCAGCGCTACAATGCGTTCATTGAGGAGTTGCGCTGCCCGAAATGCCAGAACCAAAATCTATCCGGTTCTGATTCGGCCATTGCTCAGGATCTGCGCCGCCAGATTCACCAGATGATCATGGCGGGTAAGTCCGATATCGAAATTACCCAGTATATGGTCGACCGCTACGGTGATTTTGTTTTATACCGCCCTCGTTTTAATGCCGCGACAGCGGTGCTATGGCTGGGCCCCGTCGTCTTGTTGGTACTTGGCTTGGGGATCTGGGCCATGCTTTCCCGGCGGCGCAAAAGCGCGGTACCCGAGAATGGCGACGGTGACGTCTTGAGTGAACAGGATCGTCTGCGCTTGCAGCGTTTGTTGTCGGAGGAAGATACGTCCCGCGGAGGTGATCAGTGAGCGCTCTGTATATTGGTCTGGCGCTATTGCTGGCAATCGCTCTGGGGCTCTGTGTGCTGGCGTTTCGTTCGCGCCGAGTTGACGATGATGACCAGCAGCGTCACCGGGCTGCGCAGCGCGATTTTTATCAGCAGCGGCAGCGCGAACTGCAGGCCGATGCCGATATGGGATTGATTGATGACCAGCAGTTGAGCGAGCTTCGCGCAGAGCTGGACAAACAGCTATTGGAGGAAAACAGCGAGTTTTCCGGGGCGCCCGGCCGCCGTCAATCCTGGCCGTTGATCGCCTCGCTGGTGCTGTTGGTGTTGGCATCTGTCGGGCTGTATCACGCACAGGGTTATCATCAGGAGCTGGCGCTGCGCGCCCTGCAGCAAAAGCTGTTTACCAACGAGCAGCCTCAGCAGGGCGATATCGAGGCCTTTGAATCGCTGGTCGAAGATATCCTCCAGCGACGCCCGGATACCGCCGAGTTGCTGGTGATGATGGCATCTATCCGTCGTCAGCAGGGCGACTATGCCGGTGCGATTCCCTATTACCAGCGCCTGGTAGACCTGTACCCAGATGATGCGGATGTGCTGGCCCAGCTGGCCCAGGCACGGTATTTGGCCGCGCAGCGGCAAGTGGATGAAGAAACCCGGCGTTTGCTGGATAAGGCGTTGTCGATTAATCCGCGCCAGGCAACGGCGCTGGGCGTGGTGGGGATCGATGCCTTTGCCGCTGGTGAATATGCCAATGCAGTTGCTATCTGGCAACGGCTGCTCAGCAGCTTGCCGGGCGATTCCAGCGAGGCCATGGTGATCGCCTCTGGGCTCAATGAAGCCAAGAAGCGGGCGCTGGAGGCGGGCAGCCTGTCTGGCCTTGCGGTGGATGTCAGTCTCGCCGAGACGATGACAGCACCGCCACAGGCGGTACTGTTTGTCGTAGCGCGAGCCGGTGATGGCAACCCCATGCCGGTCGCAGCACTTCGCTTACCGCTGATAGACGGGGTGCAGAGTCTGCCTCAGCGTCTTTATCTGACCGATAGCGATGTGATTCGCCAGGGGCAGCAACTGACTGATTTCGACAATCTGCAATTGTCCGCGCATATCAGCTTGTCTGGCACCGCGATGCGACGCCAGGATGACCTGGTTTCCTCGTCGGTAAATGTGACGGCCGATCAGCTTGATTCGGCAGCGCAGTTGGTGATCGACCACAAACTCTCATCAGCCCCTCTGGGCCCTCGCTGATTTTCTGCTGATGTAACCGTATTCACAGGCTATAATCGGCGCTTTGCGCACTCTGGCGCCCGCAGGCAGTAACTTCGCGGGCTGCCCACCAGGCTTGGTTACGGTTTCTATGCGTCTGAAAAGTATAAAATTGGCGGGTTTCAAATCTTTTGTTGACCCCACCACCGCTCATTTCCCCAGCAATTTGTCTGCGGTGGTTGGGCCCAATGGCTGTGGAAAATCGAATATTATTGATGCGGTGCGCTGGGTAATGGGTGAGAGCTCAGCCAAGAACCTGCGTGGCGAATCGATGACCGACGTCATTTTTAATGGCTCGGTGAACCGCAAGCCGGTCGGACAAGCCTCGATCGAGCTGGTTTTCGACAATACCGCCGGTAAGCTGGGCGGGGAGTATGCGCGATTCAACGAGATTGCCATTCGTCGCAAAGTGACCCGAGAGGGCAGCTCTGAATATTACCTCAACGGCACTAAATGTCGCCGCCGCGATATCACCGATATCTTTCTTGGTACTGGCCTAGGCCCGCGCAGCTACGCGATTATCGAGCAGGGGATGATTTCCCGGCTCATCGAGTCCAAACCGGAAGAGCTGCGGGTGTTTATCGAGGAAGCGGCGGGTATCTCCAAATACAAGGAGCGCCGCCGCGAAACTGAAAACCGCATGCGCCGCACTCTGGAAAACCTGGAGCGCCTGACCGATCTGCGAGATGAACTGGAACGTCAGTTACAGCATCTGCAGCGTCAGGCCGCCGCTGCAGAGAAATACACCGAATACAAGAAAGAAGAGCGACTGCTGAAAGCGCAGCTCCAGGTTCTGCAATGGAAGGCGCTGGACGGTCAGGTGTCAGAAAAAGATGCGCAGATTCGCGAACTTGAACTGGAGCGCGAGAGCATCGTTACCGAGCAGGTATCGCTGGGTACGAATATCGAACAGGCGCGAGATCAGCATACCCAGCTCAACGACGAGTTTAATGAGGTTCAGGGGCGTTACTACAGTATTGGCGCCGATATCGCTCGCGTCGAGCAAAGTATTTCCCACCAGCAGGAGCGCCGTCAGCAACTCGATTCGGACTTGCAGCGTCTCGAAGTCAATATTCAGGAAACCGCCCGCCACCTCGACAGCGACCGTGAAAAAATTCGTCTCTGGGAGGAGGAGATTGGTGGTATCGAGCCGGATCTGGAAATCACTCAGGCTGAGGAAGAGAGTGCCGCCGAATCGCTGATGGTGGCGGAAGAGGCCATGCAGAGCTGGCAGCAGCGCTGGGACGAATTCAACCAGACTGCAGCGGGACCACGTCAGCGTGCCGAAGTCGAGCAGTCGCGGATTCAGCACCTTGAGCTGAGCCTGCAACGCTTGAAAGAGCGTATTGAAAAGGCTGAAGCGGAACGTCGCGAGCTGCAGCCCGACGGTGACGAGGGGGATGTCGACGGCTTGCAGGAGCAGGCGGCCGTGCTGGAGCTGGAAGGAGAGGCGCTGGAAGAGAAACACGAGCAGTTGCTGCCGCAGATCAGTGACTGTCGCGAGCAGATCAATCGGCTGTCGGAAGAGCTGGACCAGCGCCGCAGTGACATGCAACGCATGCGCGGTCGCATGGCGTCACTGGAAGCGCTGCAACAGGCAGCACTCGGCGACGGTGACAAGGTACTGAGCGAATTGCTTGAACGTCACGGTCTGGCCTCTGCGAGCCGCGTGGCGGAGTCGCTGCAGGTAGAAGGGCGCTGGCAGACGGCCGTTGAAACCGTGCTGGGCGAACAGTTGCAGGCGTTGAATATCGACAGCCTTGATAGTCTGGCGCCACTGCTGGCGGAGCTGGATCAGGGCCAGCTCTGCTTTGTGCAGGCCGATGCCGGCAATGCCGTGAGTGATAACTCTCTGGCGAGCAAAGTCAGTGGGTCAGCAGCACTGCAAGATGTGTTGAGCCGCGTGAAGTTGGCTGAAGACCTGGCGGATGCGCTGTCTCGCCGCAGTGATCTGGCTACTGGCGAGTCATTAGTGACACCGGAAGGATTGTGGCTGGGCAAAGATTGGCTGCGCGTGCGGCGCGGTGACACCGCTCAGGGCGGTGTATTGCAGCGTCAGGAGGAATTGCAGGAGTTGAAGGCGGCGCTGGATGACGGCGAAGCCCAGGTTGAAGCCTTGGGCGAACAGTTGGAAACGCGACGTGAACAGCTTCGTCAATGGGAGGATGAGCGCGATGCCGCCCAGCGGGAAATTCAGGCTCACGGTCGTCGTCAGAGCGAATTGCGCGCACAGCTCAGCGCCCAGCAGGCCAAAATCGAGCAGATGGGGGAGCGTCGGCAGCGGCTGAACAGCGATATTCAGGAGCTGCGTAGTCAGTTCACGCTGGAGCAGGAATCGCTGGCCGAAGCCCGTATGGTGCTCCAGGAGGCCATTGAGAGCATGGAGCAGGACTCCGGTCGCCGAGAGCAATTGTTGAGCGAGCGAGATGCCAACCGTGAGCTGCTCGACACCGCACGGCAAAAAGCCCGTCAGAGCAAAGATCACGCCCATCAGTTGGCGATGCGCCATCAGTCTCTGCAAACCCAGCGCGATGCTGCTTTACAGAATATCTCGCGAACCGAGGAGCAATTGGCATTGCTGCGCGAGCGCAAAGAGCAATTGCACGAAAGCCTGGACGATAACGACTCGCCGATTGAAGACCTGAAACTGGAGCTTGAAGGCCATCTGGAGCACCGCCTGAGCGTTGAGGAAAAGCTCAGTGAGGCGCGTCGGGCGGTAGAGGCAGTCGATCATCAAATGCGCGAGTTTGAGCAGCGACGCCACGGCATAGAACAGCGCCTGCAAAGCGTGGCGGCCAAGCTGGAAAGTGCGCGGGTTGAAAATCAGGGGCTGCAGGTACGCCGGAGCGGCTTGCAGGATCAGTTGCAGGAAGCGCAGTTTGATCTGCAGTCGGTGCTGGAAAGCCTGCCCGAGGAAGCCAATGAGCGTGATTGGCAGGAACAGCTTGAGGGCGTAGGGCGCCGTATTGCGCGACTGGGGCCGATTAACCTCGCGGCTATCGAAGAATACAAGCAGCAGTCGGAGCGGAAAAACTATCTGGATGCTCAGAACCAGGATCTGGAAGACGCATTGGAAACCCTGGAAAATGCCATTCGCCGTATCGACAAGGAGACGCGAAACCGCTTCAAAGAAACCTTTGATCGCGTTAACAACGGCCTTCAGGCGTTGTTTCCGAAGGTTTTTGGCGGCGGCAGTGCCTATCTGGAAATGACTGGTGACGACCTGCTTGATACCGGCATTTCGATCATGGCCCGCCCGCCGGGCAAGCGCAATGCAACGATTCACTTGCTGTCAGGTGGTGAGAAAGCGCTGACGGCCATCGCTCTGGTGTTCTCTATCTTCCAGCTGAATCCGGCGCCGTTCTGTATGCTGGATGAGGTGGACGCGCCGTTGGATGACGCGAACGTAGGGCGATACTCGCGCATGGTTAAAGAGATGTCGCGGGACGTGCAGTTTATCTATATCAGCCATAATAAGATCGCCATGGAGATGGCAGACCAGCTGATGGGGGTCACCATGCACGAGCCGGGCGTGTCGAGACTGGTCTCGGTAGACCTGGAAAAAGCGGCGGAGATGATCGCCTCCTGAGTCTGTGAAGGGCGTCGCAGGCGGTGGATATTTCCCCGAACGCGTGGAACAATACTGGCCATTCAGACTCGAAGTGCGCCGATTCTAGGGTGGGCTCGGCGGGGCCAAAATATAGGCAGACAAGGGCCAAAAATAATGGATCTCAGCGTCAGAGATTGGTTGATTATCATTGGGGCATTGCTCGCGGTTGCAGTGTTGCTGGACGGTTTCCGGCGCATGCGCAACGAGCGTCAGGACACGATTCGCCTGTCCTCTAAAAAACGTCGGGAAATTGAAGACGAACTGGTTAATCCCGAGTTGCCGGGGGAGGCTCGCGTCGTTGCGGTAAGAGAGGCGCCACCGAGCCTGCATCAACGAGATGCACGTCAGGACAGCCCGGCAGACGCGCCGGAAGCAAAACCGGTTCAGGAACCGGCGCTTCAACCTCAGGAACCAGAGGAAAGATATCCTCAGAAAAGCAAACTGGACGACGATATTCTGTTTCGCGATCCCGCTGAGGAATATGCAAATCCATCCTCAACGGTGGATAAAGAGCCTGAGGTGGGTATCGAACCGGAAATGTCTCCTGAAGACAGTGTGCTCAGTGACGAGATGATCTCCGCCCCCCGCGTTCGCCAGCGTGAAGCCGAGCCGCCGCGTCGAGAGCCGGCCGTTAAAGCGGAAAGTGGCGATGCCCCCCATGAATTAATTGTGCTCAATGTCGTCGCCGATCAAGATCAGGCCTATAAGGGCGCCGATCTGCTGCAGGTGTTGCTGGCGTGTGATCTGCGGTATGGCCGTATGAATATTTTTCATCGTTTTGAAAAAGCCGATGGCAGCGGCGCTGAACAGTTTAGCGTGGCGAACTTGGTGGAACCGGGCAATTTTGACCTGGATGCCATAGACGGTTTTTCGACACCCGGCGTGGTGTTTTTTATGAATTTGCCGGGGCCGGAGGACAGTATGCAAGCCTATGAGGCCATGCTGGAGACCGCGCGTTGTCTGGTCAAAAACTTGGGCGGCGAGCTGCGCGATCAAACTCACAGTGTGGCGACCAAGCAGACGCTTGAACACTACCGGCAGCGTATCCGCGATTTCGAGCGCCGCCAGCTCACCCTTATGTAAGTAACACGGCACCTTCTGAATGTCCGACTCTTCTCTGCGCGCAAGGCTAGAGGCCCTGCGCAAGCAGCTCCATGAGCACAGCTATCGCTACTATGTGCTGGATGAACCCATTATTCCCGACGTCGAATACGACCGTCTGTTTCGCGAACTGCAGGACATAGAGCGCGAACATCCCGAATGGCGCAGTGATGATTCACCCACCCAGCGCGTAGGCGCCGAGCCGCTAAGCAGTTTTTCACAGGTGCGTCACGAGACGCCGATGCTGTCGCTGGATAACGTGTTTTCCGAGCAGGAGCTGCGGGATTTTGATCGCCGTGTTCGCGGGCGTCTCGATGACGGGCAGGCCTTCCACTACGCCTGCGAGCCGAAACTGGACGGCATTGCCGTCAGCCTTCTTTACGTTGACGGTGTGCTGGTGCGGGGCGCCACGCGCGGCGATGGTCGAGTCGGGGAGGATATCACCCACAATGTGCGCACCGTCGATTCTATTCCTCTGAAACTGCAGGGCGAAGGCTGGCCTGTTGAGCTGGAAGTGCGAGGGGAAATCTACATGCCCCGGCAGGGGTTCGAAGCGCTGAACATGCGCGCCAGGGAGGAGGGCAGTAAGACCTTCGTCAATCCCCGCAATGCTGCTGCGGGCAGTCTGCGACAGTTAGACAGCCGGATTACGGCCTCGCGGCCTCTGGAGATGTGCTGCTACGGCGTGGTTGCGAGCGACGACAATTTATTTTCCAGTCATAGCGGTGCGTTGGCCCAGCTCAAACGCTGGGGCTTTTTGACTAGCGTCGAACTGGCGGTGGTCGATGATATAGAAGCTTGTTTGGCGTACTACGAGCAACTGTTGTCGCGGCGCGATCAATTGGCCTATGACATCGATGGCATCGTGTTCAAAGTGGATGAGCTGGCCCTTCAGGAGCAGTTGGGCTTTGTATCTCGTGCCCCGCGCTGGGCGATCGCTCACAAGTTTCCCGCGCAGGAAGAAGTGACCACTTTGCGCGATGTTGAGTTTCAGGTGGGGCGAACGGGTGCGGTCACACCTGTCGCCAAGCTGGAGCCGGTGTTCGTTGGTGGGGTGACGGTCAGCAATGCCACGCTGCACAATCTCGACGAAATCGAGCGGCTGGGTGTGAAGCTGGGCGATACCGTTATTGTTCGCCGGGCGGGAGACGTGATTCCCCAGGTGGTTCAGGTGGTGACAGAGCGCCGTGGTGACGATGTGCGCGATATTGTGATTCCGAGCTGTTGCCCGGTTTGCGAAAGTCCGCTGGAACGTGCGCCGGGTGAGGCCGTGTTGCGATGCACAGGCGGCCTGGTTTGCGCCGCGCAGCGCAAAGAGGGCATAAAACATTTCGCCAGTCGCAAGGCCATGGATATCGATGGCCTTGGCGATAAGCTGGTTGAGCAGATGGTGGAAGCCGGGCTGATCGACTCCGTGGCTGATCTTTTCCGCCTCGAACAGGCGCAATTGTCTGGGCTGGAACGCATGGGTGAAAAGTCAGCGCAGAATCTGCTTGAGGCGCTGAAAAAGGCTCGTAACACGACCTTGCCCCGATTCCTGTTTGCATTGGGCATTCGTGAAGTTGGCGAAGCGACCGCCGGTAACCTGGCCAAACACTTTGTTTCGTTGGAAGCCTTGATGGCTGCCGATGAGGAACAGTTATTGGCGGTGGATGATGTCGGGCCTATCGTGGCTAGCCATATACACAGCTTCTTTGCGACCGACCACAATCGAGAGATTATCCGTCAGCTTCGCGAGCAGGGCGTACATTGGCCTGAAGAGCGCATTGAGGAAGGCGAACAGCCCCTGGCTGGACAGACGTGGGTATTGACCGGCAATCTGGAGAGCATGACGCGCAGTGAAGCCAAGGAAAAATTGCAGGCGCTGGGAGCCAAGGTGGCTGGCAGTGTCTCGGCGAAAACAGATTGTGTGGCGGCCGGTGCCAATGCAGGCTCTAAATTGAAGAAAGCCGAGGAGCTGGGTGTAAAGGTGATCGATGAGGGCGGTTTGCTGGCGGTATTAAGCGGGCAGGATAAAACATGATGCGTTTACTGCTTCTGACACTGCTGCTGAGCGTGACGGCGTGTACAACGTCTCCGCCGCACAAACCCGGAGATATTTGCGCTATCTTCAAAGAAAAAGATGATTGGTACGACGAAGCCAAGGATGCGTCCAAGCGGTGGAACTCACCGATCCCGGTGATGATGTCGATTATGTATCAGGAATCGCGATTTGTGGCCAAGGCCAAGCCGCCGCGCAAGTTTTGGCTGGGCTTTATTCCCGCCGGCCGAATGTCGGATGCCTACGGTTATGCGCAGGCGAAAGATGCTACCTGGAAATGGTACAAGGACAAATCGGGGAACTGGGGCGCCGACCGCGACGACTTTGACGATGCGATTGACTTTATCGGCTGGTATAACAATGTCAGCAGCCGGACGGTGGGCATCAGCAACACGGATACCTACTCACTTTATCTCGCCTACCACGAGGGGCACGGCGGCTTTAAGCGCCGCACTTTCGCGAGTAAACCGTGGCTCAATCGCGTCGCTGGAAAAGTGTCGGCGCGGGCGCAGACCTACACCACCCAACTGGCCCGTTGCGAGGAAGACCTGAAGAAAGGCGGCTGGTTCTTCGGTATTTTCTGATCGCTCCCCGGCTTAACCTACCACTCTCCGGTGTTTGGCATCGATAGCCACGGCTCTTGAGGGGGCAGAGCGTTGCCGCTTTGCAGCAGCTCGATTGAGATGTTGTCGGGGGAGCGAATAAACGCCATATGGCCGTC
>NZ_CFHTQA010000051.1:0-22794 GCF_984394615.1 Spongiibacter sp.
GTATGTACTGGAAAACTTACAAACCCGTGGCCAGTTTTACTTGACCACTACAAACAGCTCTTGGCTGCTGCGTTCGGTCAGGGCATAGAAGGTCTTTTGAAGCATCGCCAGATGTTCTTCAGAATGCTCGCGCATGTGGGTCATTGTTTGCTGATAACTCACATAGCTGCGTGCGAACACAATGATGCCGATAAACAGGAAGATCAGCGTGCACAGCTTCTGGAACAATCCAAGCGCGCGCTTGTGCTCCGTCAGTGCGGTTTCAAGCTGAGGGTTGCTGTTGGGCATTAGAAGCGGTACCCGATCATGATCGCCAGCAGCTCTGTCCGTTCGCGACGGCCATCGGGGTTGTCGCCGGCCGGGATGCCGCTATTTCCGCGAATGCCGTGCAGGTCGACCGCCAGCGTCCAGTTGTGGTCGATCGACCATTTCGCCCCCATGACGAGTCGCTGGGTATCGTCGCTGTCGAAATCCTGGTGGGGAATGCTGTATTCGTAACGTCCCAACAGCGTCATGTTTGGGGACAGCCTGTACTGGGTCTGCAAATAGCTGCCCTCAATATCGATCTTCAGGTTGTTGAACGCGCCGCCATAGAAGCGAAGTTCGGTCGTAGAATATTCTGCGGTGAACGACCAGTCTTGAGTATTGTACTGGGCTGAGGCCACATAGCCGCGGGCATCGAGATGGATATCCCGGCTTCCGGGAAGCATGGTGACCAAATCGACGCCGACATCGTAGCTCGACAGCGCGAAGCGCAGCCGACTGCCATCGATATTGTGAGCTAGCTGAACATAGACCGGGCGATCGGCGCGGCCTTTCAGGATGACGGATGTATTGTCGCCGAACAGGTTACTGACCAGGGTTTCAGAGAGGCTGTTGTTGCGCCCCATCGTCAGGGAAAAGGTGGTGCTGGTGCGCTCGTCGTCCCAATAGCTGTATATCTGCGCCCCTTCGGAGGCAAACAGCAGTTCACGCATTCCGATACCTTCAAAGTAAACAGCCTGGGGGATGAGGATGCTTGGTCTTGCGACCAGAACATCCCGTATCTCATTGTAAAAACCCAAGGCATTGCGGACGCGGCCAACGCGCACACCCAGTCCTGAATCCTGAGTCTGGACGGCGTGATAATCCACAAACAAATAGTCCACGATAACTTTGCCATTATCGGTACTGCCGGCATCACGGGTAAACAACTGCCCGGCGATATTCCAGTTTTTGCCGGTGCTCCAGTTGGCATTGAGTCCCGCTTCCATGAAGTCGAAGGTGCCGCGCTGACTTTCCCCATAAAAATTATTGCCGTCGCTCAGCAGATAGCCTTGGGACGCAAAGCCATGAATCTGCAGAGCACTTTTGTCCTGGGCATGGGCGCAGTTGCTTGCGGCATATTGCAAAACCCCCAAACACAGCAGTAAATGTCGATTCATGGTGTGTCCTCTGATTTGCCTTGCGCCGTTTGTCGGGAACTGGGGTGGTCAGGGTTGTAGGCATAGCCGATTGCGCCCGGCGTAGCGGCAACGGTTCGCCGCAGTTGCTCGACGTTTTCCAAGATCGTCGGGGGGGTGCCGGTACCACTGAAAATAATACGATCCCATTGCTCGCGCAGCACATACGGATAAACCTTTAGCACTGACTTGCAGAACGCTTTGTGGAGAGGGTGGTTGTCGGGCAAGACGAAAACGCGGATGGCGGTATTGTCTTGCCAGTTGCGTTTGCGCATGGAAAAAATAGCGCGCAGCTCGGTCGTTGTGAGTTGTTTGGGATCGATGTGTTCGTTATTGATCACGAGCTGAACATCGTCAGCGAAGACAGGGTACGGTGCGACAAGCCCGAGGGATAGCAATATGCACACGAGTGCAGGGGCGGCGCGTCTTGTCAGCATATGTGCGTCATCCTTATGCGCTCCGTAATCCATGCCCACTATAGCCTTCACTGAAGCCCAATGTTCGGCCGATTGCAACCGCAGTCAAAGCGGGAGGGCAGTCGCATTGCTCCTCACTATAGACGGCATAGCCCTTGTCTGCATGCTAGTTCAGCGATTGCTGGTAGTGTGTCAGGAAGCGCTGGATGCGTCGGGCATTGGCGCCGAGGTCGCCTTTTCCTACGCGGGAGGCCGATCGCAGATCGATGGTGCTCGATTGCGCATCGGCCTCAATGCGAATCACGACGTCGTCAATAAAGCCAAACCAGAAGCTTTGATCCGTTGCCTCGATGTGTCCCGGGCTTGAGGCCGTAACAGTCCAGCCGAGTTCCTCGATGGTGCGAAGGGCAAGCGTCTGAGCCTCTGCCAGTGGACGTGGCACCGTCAGTGACTGCAGAGCCGGGTAGGCCAGGCGCTGTTGTTCTGCGATGGAGTCGGTGTAGGCAAGTGTATTGTGGTAATCGCTGCGAAGCTGACGTGCCTGAACAAACTGCGGCGGGTCTTCGGTGTCTGTGCTGATGTCGTGAATCATCGGACTGCCGCTACCCAGATACAGGCTGAAGGCAAAAAAGCCGATAGCGGGGATCGACAGCACTGCAGCCCGACTCAATCGTCGGCGGTGGGCGCTGTCTGATTGGCGGCGGGTGAATACGGCGGATATACCGATAGCGATGAGCGCCAGCAAGGCCGAGAGTGCGAAGCAGAGTAGCGCAGCGGAATATTGCGCGGGTGCAAGCCGAACGAATAGCACACTGCCCGGCAGCAGGATCAGGGATAAGTACGCCAGACACTCGGCCAGATAGACGATGCGCAAAATAACGCTCCTGTTGGACACTTGTTTATCGTTAATAGTGTTGCCATAGAAACTATAACAAAGGCCAATCGTCATTACCTGCCATAGATGCGGGCGGGCTTCAGAGTATTGATCGATAACGACAGTTCCGTGATCGGCTGGGCACTTTGTCTTTCTCGTGCGCCGTGATTAACTGCAATAAGGTTACGGGTTTGTAACTGGGCGGTGTCGGTGAATCGACTTGCCCATCATGCTCTCAAGGCGTTTTCTTTAATCATAATGAGGTGTTGAAGCAATGGGCAGAGTTGCCGGAAAGGTTTGTATTGTCACGGGTGCCGCCAGCGGCATGGGGAAAGCGGATGCTATCCGCCTGGCTGCAGAAGGCGCGAGCGTCGTTTTGACTGATCTGAATGAAAAAGACGGGCAGGATGTTGCAGCCCAAATCGGCGAGAAGGCGATATTCCTCAAGCACGATGTGAGCAACGAGGCCGATTGGCAGCGCGTTGTTGATACCGCAGTGGAAAAGTTCGGTGGTGTCGATGTGCTGGTGAACAACGCGGGCATGATGACCATGGGGAGCGTGGTTGACTGTACGCTGGAGGATTACAAGCGTGTGAATGCGGTGAACAGCGAAGGTGTCTTTCTGGGCTGTAAAGCGGTCATTCCCGTGATGGAAGCGGCCGGTAAGGGAGGTTCTATCATCAACATGTCCTCCGTTGCGGCGCTGCACGGCATGTCATTTGTTGCGGCATACAGTGCCAGTAAGGGTGCCGTGGCGGCATTGACCAAGTCGGTCGCTCTGTACTGTCGCGAGCGAGGTAATGGGATTCGCTGTAACTCGGTACATCCTGATGGTGTGAAGACACCGATGGTCTTCAAGGTGGCGACAGGCGCTGAATCGGCAACGCGCGAGGAGATTGAATCGCTGTCCACGGAAAAGAACCCCATGTGCGAGCCTGAAGATATCGCGGCCTTGATTGTCTACCTGGCGTCGGATGAGTCACGTTTCGTCAATGCCGCTGAGATGCTGATCGACAATGCTGCGACGGCAACGCCGCCGGTGATCGTTTGATAGAGAGGGTTGGTGAATGCGTAAATTTCAGGTACTCATCTGGGCGCAGGACGCCAGCCCAGCTTTTTTTGCGCGCCTGCGGGAGCAGGCGCTCGCGCTTTCTTCGACTGATGGGGTCAGCGCGGTTCAGTTAAACCTGGCGGATAGCGATGTTGAACCGGCTGCGGACAAGCGCATGGCAAATGGCGATTCGCCATTGTTCGACGCACTCTGCAGCTTCTGCTGGCAGGCGCAGTCTCAGCCTGATACCGTCCTCAATATGCTGGCCTCGGTGGGCGGCCGTCGTGCCTGTTATGAGGTCGATGCCGTAGAGCCGCTGCCGAATACGGCATGCCCCGCCGCGCCCGGCGAGCGCACCGAGGGGTTCAGCCAGGTTGCGCTGCTGCGTTGCCCGTCGTTTCTCTCTTACGAAGATTGGCTGAGTTACTGGAAAACAACACACACTGGTGTGGCGATTGAAACCCAGTCGACGTTCCGTTACGTGCAGAATCGCGTTGTGGCCAGACCGGCTGAAGCCCTGCCTTATGATGCGATTGTCGAGGAGTGCTTTCCCACAGCGGCGATGACCAGCGCTGAAGCGTTTTATGACGCAGAAGGGCAGGCGGAATTGTTCCAGCAGCGCTTGCAGGCAATGATGGAGAGCTGTGGGAAGTTTATCGATTTCAGCGAAATCGAGGTGGTCCCCACCAGCGAGTACTGCTTCTGAAGCACCGCTGAAGGAGGCTTACTCCTTCGGCAGCTGCTTGAGAATAGATTCCAGCGTATCTGCCAGGAAGCGGTTTGCCGCCTGATCCATGGCGCGCCCTAATTCAGCGTCGACCACGACCTGGGCCATCGGGCGCAAGCGCCACACCAGTTCTGCGATTTTGGGGAACTCCTCTCTGGGGGGCAGCGGCTGCTCTCCATAAGGCTCCAACACATGCTCGGCGACCAGCTTGACGAAGGAATCCGCAACCGGCTGCACCTTGCCGCGCATCATTGCCAGAATATCCAGCAGTTCTTCCAGTGGAATGCCGGTAGCACAGAGCTCCTGTGACACTTTCAGGGTATTCATGCTGGTGACCCTGAGCTGCGCACCATTGATGGAGAACAGGTCCAGGTCGGCCGCTTTCTTGATCGCTGCGGGGGTCAGCTTTGTGCCGAACATGGCGATCATTTCCGACATCGGCAGATTGATCGGTGCCTCATTTCCCCAGGGGGAGTTGATGGCTGATTCCATGCCCAGCACTTCACTCAAACCGATACCCTGTTCCATGGCGTCCAGCAGTTCACGAATGCTCGACAGGGTGTAGCCGCGTTCCAGCAGATTGCTGACCAGCCTCAGTCGGGACAGGTGCTGGTTGTTGTAAATCCCTTTTCTTCCACGCAGTGTCGGCGGGGGCAGGACGCCGCGATCCTGATACGCCCGGATGTTTCGCACCGTGGTGTTGGCGGCCAGCGCCAACTCTTCAACACTGTACTCCCGCTGCTGCTCTTCAGATGGCGCTGGGGCTTGTTCTCCCCCGTGAGGCAGGAATTGGGCGATGCTGTTGATCGTTTCTTCAGGAAATGGCATGTGTTTTACTGCTTGTTGAGGTCGTTGGGTCCGTCGAGGTAAACCGCATTGTAATCAATGCCTTGCCTAATTACAGCAACTGGCGCACGCAACGACTATGACACAAAATTGTATTGCCCGTGTTGACATGTCATTAAACGCCGTTTATGTTTCATTGAATAATGTAACATAATAAATTGAAGCATAAGGGCATGTCACAATGGCTAGTTTTAGCACACTCCGCGTGGGCAGCATAGCGCTGACCTGTGTTCTCCCGCTGTCTTCCTGGGCAGCAAAACTCGAAGAAGTCGTTGTTACCGCACAGCACCGTGAGCAGAGCTTGCAGGATGTGCCGGTGTCGGTGAGCGCCATCAGCGGCGACAAAATGATGGAGGCGGGCATCAACCGCATGGAGGATCTCCAGGCCTATGTTCCCAATCTGACCGTTACCGAGAGCGGCATCAGCACAGATATCTACGTGCGGGGCATTGGCACCGGGATGAACCAGGGCTTTGAACAGTCGGTGGGGATGTATGTCGACGGCATTCACTACGGACGTGCTCAGCTGGCTCGTGCGCCGTTTCTTGATCTGGCGCGCATCGAGGTGCTCCGCGGGCCGCAGAATATTTTGCAGGGCAAGAACAGTATTGCCGGCGCCTTGAATATTATTACGGCTTCTCCGGGCGAAGAAGTTGAGGGCTTGTTCTCGGCGCTGTATGAGCCCGAGTACGACGAAAAGGTGCTCGATCTGATGTTGTCCGGACCGGTAACGGACAATTTCGGACTGCGTTTTGCCGCCCGTCTGCGGGAGTACGGTGGCTACATCGAAAACATTCTGCTGGATCAGAATGAGCCGCAATATGACCAGGCGACGTTCCGCATCAAAGGGGTGTGGGATGTGACCGATAATTTGCGGGCGTCGTTGAAGTACGAGCGGGGCAAATTCGACAGCATTGGCCGTCAGGCGGAAATTATTAACGACGAGCCGTCCACTGACCCCAATCCGGTACTCTTTGGCCGTACTCAGGCTGAAATTCTCGACCGCAGCTTTATCCCGCCGGTGCTGGATGTGGATACCGACGAGGCGGTATTGAATAACTATCAGGACTTTAAAAACGCCTCTAACGGCAACTACAGCAACAACGACACCCACAATCTGACGCTCAACCTTAACTGGGTGAGTTCTGGCGGTCACGAGTTCTCGTCGATCACCGGCCTGATGAAATATAAGTACGATGACCTGTGCGATTGCGACGCCACGGCCGCGGAGCTATTCAAGTTTGAGCTGCAGGAAGACTATAAACAGTACAGTCAGGAGTTCCGCTGGGTATCACCTGGCGGGGAGAAGATCGATTACATCGGTGGCGTTTACTTCCAGTACAACGATCTGGAATTCCGCGATCGCCTGGTGCAGGACTCCAACCTTGTGGTTGAACTGCTCAACGCGGCGGACCTGATAGAAGGTGGCGCCAGAGGGGATATTGATCCGCTGGGTCTGGCTCTCGATCCCTTTGAATTGCTGGGCATTGGCGATGCCGGTAACGCCGTTCGCGATATTGCCGGTCCGCGACTGTTCCTGAGCGAAACCAAAATTGCGTCGGCGTTCCTGCAGTCCACTATTAACGTCAGTGACACGCTGCGGCTGACTTTGGGCGGACGTTATACCTACGAGAATAAGGAAGGCAGCCGCGACCTGACGATTACGGATCTGGATGGCAACGAATTGCCTCAGGGCGAGGTGGACACTGTGGCCGCGATCACCTTTGCCATGGAGCGACACAGCCTGCGCGGCGAGCGCAGCGAAAGTCAGTTTTCCCCTTTGGTGAACGTACAGTGGGACTATTCTGCTGATGGCATGGCGTATTTTACCGCCACCAAGGGCTTTAAAGCCGGCGGTTTTGATGCCCGCTCCAACGCGACGCCGGATGATGAGCTGACCTATCGCAATCCGCTGGCCACCGTGCCGAACCAGACCGTATTGGTCGGCACTTTTGAGTACGACGAAGAAGAGGCGATCAGCTACGAGCTGGGGTTGAAGACGGGCCTGCTGGATGGGGCGGCGGAATTCAATATTGCGGCCTTTTACACTGAATACAGTAACCTCCAGATCAGTATTTTTGATGGCAGTATCGGCTTTAAAGTGGGTAACGCCAAAGAAGCGGTGACCATGGGTATTGAGATGGATGGCCGCTGGCAGGTGACTGACTACCTGAGCCTAGGCGGTGCTCTGGCCTTATTGGATTTTGAGTTCACCGACTTTCCCAATGGGCAGTGTCGGCAGGATCAGGTCTCGGACTCTCCCAATGGCCGCGACTGTAATTACACCGGCTGGAGCAATCAGTACGTTGCAGACTGGTCCGGTACTTTCATTATTGGTTACATCCGTCCCATCAGCCATACCCTGGGGATCGGTGCCTCGCTGGACGTGATCTTTACCGATGACTACAACCCATCCAGCAACCTCGATCCCCGTGTAGAGCAGGACGCGTTCTACAAAGTGAACGGCCGCCTGGGTATAGGGGCTATTGATCAAAGCTGGGAGCTGGCGCTGATCGGTAAAAACCTCACTGACGAAGTTATCGTGGTTTACGCCGCAGACACGCCATTGGCGAAAAACCTGTTCGGCACGACCAGCCATACCGGTTTCATCGATGCGCCGCGCTCCGTCGCGCTGCAATTCACTTACCGCATGTAAGGGAGAAGACCAATGCAAGCAGTGTTGAAACGCGCCTGCGCTGTTCTGTGTCTGTTGCTGTTGTGGGGGCCGGTGCATGCCGGGGAGTGGGAGTTAGCCAGGCAGAAAGATGGCATTACGGTGTACACCCGCGAGGTGGCTGATTCGGCTTTTCGCGAGTTTCGCGGTGAGGTGGAAATTGCCGCGAATATCAATTCGCTGATGGCGGTGCTGGATGATACCGCGAACTTTACTCAGTGGATGCATCAATGCGCCGAAGCAAAGCTGCTCCACAAGGAATCACTGCTGGAGCGCTATCAGTACCTGGTGAATGATTTCCCCTGGCCCGCGGCCGATCGTGTGCTGTTGTTGCGCAATCGCATCAGTCAGGCGTCTGATCGAGTGGTGACTGTCAGTCTTGAAGGGGTAGTGCCCGACGCGCTGCCGGTGCAGGCGAAGAATGCGCTACCGGAGAATAAAAGCGCGAAGTGGGTAAAACATGCGAAGGGCTTTTATCGACTGACGCCAATGGGCGATACGCGCACGGCGGTTGAGTTTCAGCTTCATCTCGACCCGGCTGGCGCCTTGCCTGCCTCCCTGGTGAATAGCCTTATTGTCGACAATCCCTTCGATACGCTGCGACAGTTGCGGGATCAGGTAGTGGACGCAAAATACGCGCATTTCGATCCCTTCTAAGGCGTCGCATGACGCCTAATCTTTAGCGCTCAATTGTACAAAAATAAGACTAAATTTAATTTGACATTGATTTGTGTAACGTTAATTATACATCAAATGGTGTAACATAAATCAGTGAGCTATTTGCAGGAGCTTAGACATGAAAACCGAAGTCATGCCCGTACGCCGCAACCTTGAGTTCAATCTGCCCGAGTCCCGGATTGGGGATTGGCACGCAGACGGCGTCCATGTGAGTCACTTCTTTAATGCCATGTCTCTGTTTTTCCCGGATGGCGAGCGCTTCTTCATCGACAGTGTTCGCGCTTACCGGGATGAGATTCACGACCCTGAATTAAAAGAAGCTGTGCGGGGCTTTATCGGCCAGGAAGCCATGCATGGCCGCGAACACGAAGAGTACAACGAGGCACTGGAAAAGCGCGGTATGCCTGCCAACCGTAACAGTCGCATGATTTTGGGGCTGCTCAACTTTACGCGCAAAATTGAAAGCCGGGCAGGGCAGCTGGCCATTACCATTGCACTTGAGCACCTGACTGCGATTCTCGCGGACGTTGTGTTGCGCGAGCCGCGTGTGCTTGAGGGGGCCGAGCCCCGCTTCGCTGCGCTTTGGCGCTGGCACGCGATGGAAGAGACCGAGCACAAAGCCGTAGCCTTTGATGTGTATCAGGCGACCGTTGGCAAAGGGCCGGTGGCGTCTTTCCGTCGCTGCTTTGCGTTGCTGATGGCTACCTTGATCTTCTGGATTATGGTGATTCCCATTCATATCGATATGGTGCGTCGTGAAGGCAAGCTGTTCAGCCTTTCTGGTTGGTGGGGAGCCATGAAGTTTCTCTGGGGTAAGCCCGGTGCGCTGCGTCGGGTTATTCCTGACTGGCTGGATTTCTTCAAGCCCGGTTTCCACCCCTGGGATCACGATAACCGCCGCTTCCTCGATGGTGTGGACGACTTGGTACAGGAAGTTGAGGGCTACGGTGAAATGGCGGGAGTTCGCTCGTGAATGTGCCGGTGACGCCGACGCCTGGCACGGATGCATCGGCAGAGGTGGCAATTGCCACTTTGGAAGCTCGCTTCATGGCGGGGCCGCTGGCAACGATTGACGAGGACGTGCTTCAACGCTGGCAGCCCAAGCCTATGGGCTGGTTCTTGCGCTTACAGCAGCTGTTGGCGCAGCGCGCAGGGCTGCGAAGCCTCTACTGCGAGGTTGACGGGCACCGGATCAACTATTGGACAGGCGGAAATGTCGATGGCCCGACCATGCTACTGCTGCATGGTTTTGGCGCCAGTCGCGAGAACTGGCTGACAATCGCACCCCTCCTGGCAAAGCAATTCCATCTGTTGATCCCGGATCTGCCGGGCTTCGGCCGCAGCAGCTTTTGCGCCGACGCCGATTACTCTCTTGCTGCGCAGGCATCGCGCGTCGCCCAGTTGCTGCGCCACTGCGATCGCGGGCCAGCACTCGTCGTCGGGAGTTCCATGGGGGGCGCGATCTCTGCACAACTTGCTGCCAGGTATCCGGGACGGGTGGCTGCGCTGTGCTTGATGAATGCGGCGGGTGCACCCGCAGAGCGCCTGAGTGTGCTGGAGAGCGGTTTGGCGGCGGGGGTGAACCATTTGGCGCCGTCAAGATTGGAAGACGTATCCAAGGTTTTCGACATCTGCCTGCATCGTCGGCATCGCCTGCTAGGGCGCCTGCTGGCGTTCTTTATGGCCAAAGATATGGTGCACCGTTACCCGGTAAACCGTTTTCTGTTCAAGGGACTGGCGACCTCGCTGTCAGATACTTGGGCCTGTTTGCCCGACATCGCCGCGCCGACCCTGGCCCTTTGGGGGGACAGTGATCGCGTGCTGGATATGAGCTGTGGATCAGCGTTTGTACAGCGCATTGATCAGTGCCAATTGACGGTATTGCCCGGTGTCGGGCACCTGCCAATGATTGAATCGCCCGGTGATACCGCGCAGTTACTGCGGGATTTCTGGGCGAGTAATACGGAATTTTCGCTATGAACGCAGCAAAAACATCAGAGACCAATAAGACTCGCTGCCTGGATGTTGCCATTGTTGGGGCAGGTTTTGGTGGGCTCGGCTTGGCTATCCGACTCAAGCAGAATGGTATTGATAATTTCCGCATTTTTGAGCAAGCCGAGGACGTAGGGGGAGTCTGGCGGGACAATCGCTACCCCGGTGCGGCCTGCGATGTGCCCTCGCATTTGTATTCGTTTTCCTTCGAGCCCAAGCCGGACTGGGGCCGTGTATTCAGCCCTCAGCAGGAAATTTATGCGTATCTGCGCCATTGCGCAGACAAGTACCTGCTGCGCCCAAAGATTCGTTTTGGCACCCGTGTTACCGAGGCGCGATTCGATGAAACTCGCGGTGAATGGGAGGTGGCGCTGGATACCGGTGAGCGCTGCCGGGCTCGCGCACTCATCATGGCGGTCGGCGCCCTCAACGTGCCTCAATACCCGGATATTGAGGGTATGGATAGCTTTGGCGGCACCGTCATGCACACGGCCGAATGGCAGTCCGATTGCTCGCTGAAAGGGAAGAAAGTTGCCGTTGTGGGCACGGGCGCCAGCGCCATCCAGGTCATACCGAGTATTCAGCCCGACGTTGAGCAGTTGACCGTCTTTCAGCGAACCCCGCCGTGGGTGTTGCCCAAGCACGATCGCTCCCTGAGTATGTCGGAGCACCAGCGCTTCAAGCGTTGGCCCTGGTTGCAGAAAATGCTGAGGCGCCTGCAGTACATCAAAATGGAAAGCGTGCTTCCCGCGTTTATCTGGGACAGCCTGCTCACGAGAATCGGTGAAGCGGCGGCAAGGCGATACATTAATAGTCAGATTCGCGATCCGGAGCTGCGCAATAAATTGACGCCGGATTACTCCATTGGTTGCAAGCGGGTACTGCTCTCTGACGATTACTACCCGGCGCTGCGTCAGCCCAATGTGGAGGTGATTGCCGAGGGTGTCGCGAGGATGGATGAGTCCGGTATTGTCGCCAGCGACGGCGAACGTCGGGATGTGGATGTTGTCGTCTTGGCAACCGGCTTTAAAGTGCCATCGGCCGGTGCGCCGATGCCTATATATGGCTTGGGCGGCCGGAAATTGCAGGATGACTGGGCAGTGGGGGCTGAGGCGTATAAAGGCATCAGCGTGACAGGCTACCCCAACATGCTGTATCTCATGGGGCCTAATACCGGTCCGGGCAATACCTCCGTTATCTTTTATATCGAGTCGCAAATTCGCTATGTCGTTAAGTACCTCAAGCGCCTGCAGGCGTTCTCTGATGGCAGCTTGAACGTGCGGCCCGTCGTGCAGCGCGACTTTAATCAACGCATCGACCGAATGTTCCAGGGCACAACCTGGACCTCGGGTTGCCACAGTTGGTATCTCACGGAAGACGGTCGAAATACCACTCTGTGGCCCGGCTTTTCCTGGCGTTATCGAATGATGACCCGGCACTTCGCTCTCGGCGATTACGAGCTCGTACCTCACTGCTCAGCAAGTGTGGAAGCCAGCGAGGAGCCGGTGTCCGCTGGTGAAGCCGAGTTAAGTCTCCCCTGATTAGGAAATCTTCGTATGTCGCAAGAACAACGGGTATACGCTATTACCGGTGCTGCGTCGGGTATCGGCCTGGCGCTGGTAAAGCAGTTGCTGGAAGCGGGACAGTGCGTAGCCGCTTCTGATATTTCCGCTGAGGCCTTGGCCGATATGCGGGCACTGGCGCCTGAGGCGCAGCTTATGCTGAGCCCATTGGATGTCGCGGATCGCGAGGCGTTTAACGCTTGGGCCGATGCCGTGGTCGAGCATTTTGCCGGGGTCGATGTCATTGTTAATAACGCAGGTGTGTCACTGAGCTGTCATGCGGGAGAGCAGCCCCGTGAGCACTTTGAATGGCTGTTTAATATCAATTTCTGGGGGGTGGTAAATGGCTGCGAAGCCTTCTTGCCACATTTAAGCGCCCGCAACGGCACGATCGTTAATATTTCAAGTCTGTTTGGCCTGATGTCGGTGCCCTCCCAGTCGGCCTATAACTCGGCGAAGTTTGCGGTTCGCGGCTATTCAGAATCGCTGCGTCAGGATTTGCGCGGCAGCGGCGTGTCGGTGTTGACGGTCCACCCTGGCGGCATCAAAACCAATATTGCCCGCAATGGCCGCCATTTCCATGATCTGCAAGGCAATGCGCGTGGCTTGGATGCAACCGCTGCCAGTTTCGATCGCGTTGCGCGAACCAGTCCCGAGTCAGCCGCCGCCGCCATACTGCGTGCTTTGCGTAAAGGGCGCCGCCGCTTGTTGATTGGCGGCGATGCTCGCTTGCTGGATGTCATTCAGCGCATGTTTCCCGGGCGATACGACCAACTGCTGGGGCCGTTGCTGCGCTTCGGCTGAGGGGAGTGCTGCCAGCGGCGACGGGCACTGGTATGCTTGGTGCCTTGTTGTGCAGGAGGGCCCCATGGCGAAGGCGATTCAACTGGATGATTCCTGGCTGGCAGAGCTGGCCGGGGAATTTGAGCAGGATTATATGCAGCAGTTGCGCGCGTTCCTGCAGCAGCGTCGCGAGCAGGGGGCGACGATTTACCCAAGACCCTCTGAGTGGTTTGCCGCACTGGATGCAACGCCCTTTGATAAAGTGAAAGTGGTGGTGCTTGGGCAGGACCCCTATCACGGTCCACATCAGGCCCATGGCCTCTGTTTTTCTGTTCAGCCCGGCGTGCCGGCTCCTCCGTCGCTTGTGAATATTTTTCAGGAACTGGAACAGGATGTGGGGATTCCCCGGCCAAGTCATGGCTACCTTCAATCCTGGGCTGAGCAGGGTGTATTGCTGCTGAACAGTGTGCTGACGGTAGAGCAGGGGCAGGCGGGCGCGCATCAGGGGCGCGGTTGGGAGCGTTTTACCGACGCCGTGGTGGACGCGCTGAATCGCGATCGAGAAGGCTTGGTGTTTATGCTGTGGGGGTCGTACGCTCACAAAAAAGGGGCGGCGATAGACGCGCGCCGCCACTTGGTGTTAAAGGCGCCTCACCCCTCTCCGTTGTCGGCCTACCGTGGTTTTTTTGGCTGTCGCCATTTTTCCAAGGCCAACGATTACCTGCAGGGACGTGGTGAGGCGCCGATCAACTGGCAATTGCCCACCTCAGTCTAGCGCTCAGTCTTCGCCGATCTCCGGCAGGGGGTAGGGCAGTTTCAGCAGGCTGAGTGGCTGTGTTTCTCCCGCCAGGTGAATGGCTTTGTCCAGCGCGTTGATGCTTAACACCGCAGACACAAGCGCTTGGCCGTTCTCACTGTACATCGAAACAACGTTACCGATACTCGACGCTTCGTCGTCGGCAAATAACTCGCTGCCCGGCGTGGCTGGGGTGTCGCGGTTCACGGTCGCCGCATAGAGACGGCGCTTCAGCTTGCCACGGTATTGCATCCGGGCGACCACTTCCTGTCCGGTGTAGCAGCCTTTTTTGAAGTTCAGGGCGCCAGTGAGCTGGTAGTTCAGTTGTTGCGGGACAAACATGTCCTGGGTGGCTGCGCAGACGTCGGCAATACCGGCGCGGATATTCTCTGCTTCCCAGCGACCACCCGGCACGACGCTGGCGCCTTCGCTGAGCGCGGGCCAAAGTTCACAGGCACGCTCGTCACTCAGCCAACACTCAAAGCGCTTGCCGTCATGGTCGCTCTGAATGACCACGGTGTCGGGGGCAGTTACAACACCACTCAGCTCGCCTTGAGGGCATTTGCCGAACACGGCGGAAATTTTAGATTGGGCGTCATCGCCCCAGAGCGCGATGACGTGATGCTGACGGCGCGTTTCGCTGATGCTGGCTTTCGAGAAGACAATATACTTGTTTAAGAGCAGTCGGGTGCTCTCGCAGAGGTCGGCAGACATGCGTAGCAACGCGCAGTCTTCGCTGGGCATGGCGCCTACAAAGCTGCTGACAACTCGCCCCTTGAGGTTGCAATAGGCGCCGCGACTGGCCTGCTCGGCAGTGATTTGCTGCCAATCGCAACTGGTTTGGCCCTGAAGAAACTTACGGCTATCCGGGCCGTCCAGTCGCAGGAAGTCGTAGTGCAGCAGCGGACTGATATTCAGTGCTGAGCCGGGCTCCTCGGTGCCCGGCTGCCAATAACTTTGCGCGTCTATCAGGCTGTCGGGGTAGTGTGTTGCGAGTTGTGCTTCGAAGGTACTCATAAATCCTGTTGCCGACATCGTGTCGAATTTGGAAGTGGGGGAGGTTCACGTAACGGCCCCCGAACACGGTATACTAGGCCGTCTTTCATGGGCTGGCGAATGATTTGTCTGCCCGTTTTCAGTGCAGTGGAAAATAATGCTTTCAGAAAACGAGATCAAGCGAATTTACTGGGCCTGCCGCCGAGGCATGCTGGAACTTGACCTGGTCATGGTGCCATTTTACGAGCAACGCTTCAGGGCGTTAAGTGAGGTCGATCAACAGCGCTTTGTTAAGCTGCTGGAATGTGAGGATACCGAGCTGTTCCAGTGGTTTCTCGGAAAAGGCTCGCCGGAGGATCCCGAGTTGGCCAGCATCGTCAATGACATCAACGCCTTTTCTAAAGCCGCTAAGGCTTGAGCCGACGTTCTCGCAGCGCTTGGCGGCCTCACTGGTCGCCGCCGCGGGGATAGTATGCGTTCTTTTGTTCCCTCTCGATACCGGCTTAATACAACGGGGCGTTCCCTCTGCGGCAAGCACCGTTGTACGTCTTTTCCTTCAGCTTACGCTTGCCGTCTATGCCGGCGTTTGGCTCCGTCGGCTGACATCTCGCTCGCGCTGGTGTCCTGCTGAGTTGCTGTTGCGCGACGGGCGGGCGGATATCCGCTGGCAGGAGACTGCTCTTCCGGTGCAGCTGACACCACGTTGGGTGGGGGCGCGATTGATTGTGCTGGTCGTTGACGATGGCCAGTGCCGCTGGCCGTTGCCGTTGTTCTCACACCAGCTTCCCACTGACGACTTTCGTCGCCTTCGGGGGCTGGTCCATCTCGGTGCTGTCGGGGACAGGGTTCAGCTATCGCGGCGATAGTTGTCGGGGACCAGAACCGTGTCTTTGGCCACATCTAATGTTTCGGGGTAGTCGAGCGTGTAGTGCAGGCCGCGACTTTCTTTGCGCTGCATGGCACTGCGAATAATCAGCTCGGCAACCATCGCAAGGTTGCGCAATTCCAACAGGTCGTTGCTGACCTTGTAATTGGAGTAATACTCGCTGATTTCCTGCTGTAGCAGGGCTGCCCGGTTCAGGGCGCGCTGCAGGCGCTTGTCGGTGCGTACGATGCCGACGTAGTCCCACATAAAGCGCCGTAACTCATCCCAGTTGTGGGAGATCACCACGTCCTCATCGGAGTCGGTCACCATGGACTCGTCCCATGGCGGGGCAATCACCGGGGCGGGCAGAGTGTCGAGTTGTGCGCTGATATCAGCGGCTGCCGAGCCACCGTACACCAGGCATTCCAGCAATGAGTTGCTGGCCAGCCGATTGGCACCGTGCAAGCCGGTAAATGAGGTTTCGCCGATGGCGTACAGACCGGGAATATCGCTCCGTCCGTGCTGGTCGACCATGACTCCGCCACAGGTGTAATGAGCTGCGGGTACCACCGGAATGGCTTCGCGGCTGATATCAATGCCGAGTTCCAGGCAGCGGGCGCGAATAGTCGGAAAGTGTTCCAACAGGAATTCAGGGGATTTGTGGCTGATATCCAGATAGACGCAATCGCTGCCAAGTCGCTTCATTTCATGGTCAATGGCCCTGGCGACGATGTCTCGGGGAGCCAGTTCACCGCGCTCATCGTAGCGAGGCATGAACCGCTCGCCACGGGAGTTAAACAGCTTTCCGCCTTCACCTCGGATGGCCTCGGTAATCAGAAATGACTTGGCTTTGGGATGATAGAGGCAGGTCGGGTGGAACTGATTAAATTCCATGTTGGCGACTCGGCAACCTGCTCGCCATGCCATGGCGATGCCATCGCCGGAAGCGCCATCCGGGTTGCTGGTGTAAAGGTAAGCCTTATTGGCGCCGCCGGTTGCCAGTACTACGGTTTTGGCGTGGAACAATTCCACGTGGCCGCTGTCTCTGTTGAGGACGTAAGCGCCGTGGCATCGCCCTGACCGGACAATTAAGTCGATAGCGACGTGCCGAGCGAACAACTTGATGTTGTCGTGCTCCTGAGCGCGAGCGCTGAGGGTCGTTGATACTGCGCGGCCTGTGGCATCCGCGGCATGTATAATGCGGCGCTGACTATGCCCTCCTTCGCGAGTGAGGTGCAGGTCGTTATTGTCGTTGTCAAAACGACTGAACTGGACGCCTTGGGCCAATAGCCAGTCAATAGTGGTGCTGGAGTGGCCGACTGTAAATCGGACGGCGTCCTCGTGACACAGTTGGGCGCCCGCTGTCAGTGTGTCGGCAACGTGCGCGTCCACGCTGTCGTTTTTGTGCAGTACGGCGGCGATGCCCCCCTGAGCCCAGTAGGTAGCGCCTTCGTTGAGTTCGCCTTTGCACAACACGGCGATACTGGCGCGCTCTGCCAGTTGCAGTGCGAGGGACAAGCCTGCTGCGCCGCTGCCGATGACCAGCACGTCGTGGGCGTGATAGTGGCTCATGGGAGGGTGTTTGCTCCTAATGCGGTCCGGCGATACTATGCCGTCGGAGATAATGAGGCGCAAAGTATACTGGTAGCTGCGTCGCTAACCAATATGATGGGCTGAGCGCCTGGCGCCGACCACGGGAAAAAGAATGAGAGAACTTCTTCAGCGTATGCTGGTCTATGCAACAGTTGCTGTTGATTCGTTGTTGGCGGGGATTTATGAGTCAGCCTAAAAATACGGATCAACAACTGGTTGAGCGGGTAAAGAAGGGCGATAAACGAGCCTTCGATATGCTCGTCCTCAAATACCAGCACAAGATTTTTGGTTTGATCTCGCGCTATGTCAAAGACAGCGATGAAGTGCAGGATGTTGCTCAGGAAGCCTTTGTCAAAGCCTATCGTGCTTTGCCTAAGTTTCGGGGCGATAGTGCCTTCTATACCTGGCTATACCGTATTGCGATCAACACAGCCAAGAACTATCTGGTGGCACGTAATCGGCGGCCACCGGGCAGTGACGTCGATGTGTCTGATGCCGAGTATTTTGACGGGCCATCGGCACTGAAAGATATCGAATCGCCGGAAAACCAGCTCTACGGTCAGGAGTTGCAGGCGGTTGTGCAGGATGCCATTAAATTATTGCCAGAAGATTTGCGTTCTGCGCTAACTCTTCGCGAATTTGATGGTCTTAGCTATGAAGATATTGCGGCGGTGATGGATTGCCCCGTTGGAACGGTCCGTTCGCGGATATTCCGCGCGCGGGAGGCGGTGGATAGTCGGGTTAAGTCCCAGATGAGTGGCGAAGAGGTGTAATTATGAATGATACCGTCAGAGAATCGTTGTCGGCGCTGATGGATGGGGAAGCCAGCGAGCTTGAGCTGCGGCGTATCCTTAAAGATGAGGATGCGGCACTGCGAAGTGAGTGGGCCTCTCTGAATCGCAATCAGCAATTGATGCATGACGGTGGCTTGCCCTTCGCTGAGCTGGATATTTCGTCTCGGGTGATGGCGGCCATTGACGAGCAGCCGGTGAAAAACAGTGGCAACTGGCGTCAGGCTTTGGCCGGTGTCGCTGTAGCGGCCAGTGTTGCGGCGGTGGTGGTTTTCACTGGCAGCGATCGGATGATGGGCGCGTCGCCGACGGTGGTTGCTCAGCAGGAGACGGTCAGCAATACCAGTGGTCGCGTCTATCCTGCGCAAATGTCGCCGGCAACCGGCGGTGTTGCGGTGAGCGCTAAAGCTGGAGCGATGCCAACCATGACAGCCTCTCCCGCAGGGGAAGATCAGCAGCGCTTCGAAGAGTTGCTGCGTAAACATACAGAGCGCGCATCACTGAATAACGGACAGGGCTTCGTATCTTATGCACGTGTGGTTTCCCAGGAATCCGAATAAGGTACGTGTTGGCGCCATCCTCGCTTTTGCAGCCATGGCGGCGTGCCACAACGTCATGGCTGATACGCCGGCCGCTGATTGGCTGAAGCGTATGGCAGAAAGTCATCGCACACTGAATTATCAGGGAGTGGTGCGCTACCAGATTGAAGGTAGCACCAACAATTTTAAAATCAGTCATATCGTGAAGGGCGACAGTGAGTATGAATCGCTGGAGTCTCTGGATGATGCCGAGTCCAGTGTGGTTCGCCACGGTCACGATTTGAACTGTGTTCATCCCGGTCCAGAGTTGTTGCGCCTCTTGTCGGCTAACTCCACCGAAAACAGCTTGCTGCACAGCTATTATTCTCTTGCGGTTGCCGAGCCCGGGAGGGTTGCGGGTCGGGAGAGTGTTACCATCGATGTTCGCCCGAAAGATGTCTATCGCTTGGGTTATCGCTTGGGGATTGATGAAGAGTCCGGCCTGTTGTTGAAGTCTGAAATCCTGAATAAGCAGGGCAAGGTGCTAGAGAGTTTCCAGTATCTGGTGCTGGATATGGGCTTGAGTGCGGAGTCAGAGCAGGCTGCCGTCACGCCCGCGGCCCACGATAAAGTGCTGGAAGCATCCTCGCATCTCGACCACCGTTGGAAAGTAGGGTGGTTGCCTGATGGTTTTACGCCGTTGTCGGGCTACCGAGACGCCGAAAGCCTGAGTTATACCGATGGTTTGGCCGTGTTCTCTGTCTTTGTGGAGTCTTTCGCTATCGATCACAGTGTGCCGCCTGATAGCCATATGCGCAGAGGGGCGTCGGTGAGCTATTCCACGATTTATCCTGAACAGGGGCGTCGCGTTACGGTCGTCGGTGAGGTCCCGATGCTGACCGCTCGTCAGGTAGCGCGCTCGATTAAATGGGCGCTGCCGTGATCTGCGAGCGAGGGCGTGTGGTTGCCGCAGACGACAACGCGCTTTGGGTGGAAACGATTCAGCAGAGCAGTTGCTCATCCTGCGCCGCCAAAAAAGGCTGCGGGCAGGGGCTAATGAACAGTTTGCACGACGGTCGGAGAAACCAGATCCGGGTTGCCCTTGACGGGCAATCCGCTGGCGATTACCCCATCGGCAGCGATGTCGATATTGCGATACCTGAATCGGCGCTGTTGGGCGGTGCTTTTGTCGTGTATTTGCTGCCGCTGCTGAGCATGCTCAGTATTATGGCTCTGGTTGCCCAGCGGTATGAAAGTGATGGCCTCGCTGCGTTGGGGGCGGTCTTGGGCTTTTTGCTCGGTTTGATGGCTGTGCGCCTGCACGCCTGGACTAGTCGCAACAACCCCCGTTTTCAGCCTAGGGTGATCGGGCTGCACAAGGCGGTTGCCAGCGATGTTATGACCTTTGTTGACCCCCGTTAAGTCCTTGTCTTTGTCACAATAAACGCTGGGCTGCGTAGCCGAGTGGTCGGGCTTTGCGCTACAATCGCGGGCTTATTTTTCCGCTAATGGCCTTGTCCTGGGGTTTTGCCAATCGTGCCTAGTCTCGACCGAATTCGTAACTTTTCTATCATTGCCCATATCGACCACGGTAAGTCGACACTGGCCGATCGCTTTATTCAACATTGCGGCGGCTTGACCGAGCGTGAAATGGCGGAGCAAGTGCTCGATTCGATGGATATTGAGCGAGAGCGCGGTATCACGATCAAGGCGCAGAGCGTCACGCTCAACTACACCGCCAAAGACGGGAATACCTACCAGCTTAATTTCATCGACACCCCCGGGCACGTAGACTTTTCCTACGAAGTGTCCCGTTCGCTGGCTGCCTGCGAAGGCGCGCTGCTGGTAGTTGATGCTGCCCAGGGGGTGGAAGCGCAATCCGTGGCGAACTGCTACACCGCCATTGAGCAGGGGCTCGAAGTCCTGCCGATTCTGAACAAGATGGATTTGCCGCAGGCAGACCCGGACCGGGTCAAGCAGGAAATTGAAGAAATCATTGGTGTGGATGCCTCCGACGCCGTGCCTGTGAGTGCCAAGTCGGGCATGGGGATTGAGGACGCTCTGGAGCACCTTGTTGCCACGATCCCGCCGCCGGAAGGTGATCCGGATGAACCACTGCAAGCGCTGATTATCGATTCGTGGTTCGATAATTATCAGGGCGTTGTCTCTCTGGTTCGGGTTAAGAATGGCACGCTGAAAAAGGGCGATAAAATCATCTCCAAGTCCCTTGGCAAGGCGCACTCGGTGGATGTAGTCGGAATATTTACGCCGAAGCAGACCAGTACCGGAGTGCTCAAGGCCGGTGAAGTCGGCTTTGTAATCGCCGGAATCAAGGATATTCTCGGCGCGCCGGTCGGCGATACCTTCACCCACTCGGCAACACCAGAGGTGGCGGCATTACCGGGTTTCCAAAAGGTGAAACCACAGGTATATGCAGGGATGTTCACCGTTTCCACCGACGACTACGAGGATTTCCGCGATGCGCTGGGCAAGCTGACGCTGAATGATGCGTCGCTTTTCTACGAGCCGGAAACCTCAGATGCCTTGGGTTTTGGGTTCCGTTGTGGCTTCCTCGGTACGCTGCACATGGAAATTATCCAGGAGCGCCTGGAGCGAGAGTATGACCTCGATCTGATTACGACAGCCCCCACGGTTATCTATCAGGTGCTGAAGAAGAATGGCGAAGAGATCATGGTGGACAATCCGTCTGCCATGCCGGATCTCGGTGAACTCGAAGAAACGCGAGAGCCGATTGCCCGCGTGAATATTCTGGTGCCGCAGGAACACCTGGGCAACGTGATGAGCCTGTGTTCCGAAAAGCGTGGGGTTCAGATCGATATGCAATTCCTCGGGCAGCAAGTGTCACTGACTTGGGATATCCCAATGAGCGAAGTGGTACTGGACTTCTTTGATCGTTTGAAATCCGTCAGCCGAGGTTTCGCTTCGTTGGATTACAGCTTCGAGCGCTTTGAAGCGGCCAACCTTGTCAAACTCGATGTGTTGATTAATGGCGATCGCGTCGACGCTCTGGCGATGATTGTGCACCGGGATTTCGCCCAGTCTCGCGGACGACTGCTGGTAGAAAAAATGAAGGAACTGATTCCTCGTCAAATGTTTGACGTGGCGATTCAGGCGGCGATCGGCGGACACGTGATTGCGCGGCAAACCGTGAAGGCGCTGCGTAAAAATGTGACGGCAAAGTGCTATGGTGGCGATGTTTCCCGTAAGCGCAAGCTGTTGGAAAAGCAAAAAGCAGGGAAAAAGCGCATGAAGCAGGTCGGCAATGTCGAGATTCCACAGTCTGCTTTCCTCGCGGTTCTCAAGGTCGATGGATAAGGGACAGATCGCATGGTCAATCTGATATTGCTGGTGGCAGTGGTAGCGTCGCTGTTGGTTTGGCTGGTTCAGGAGCTGAAAGGTCGCCGTCAAATGCAGACGGCGCTGCAGTGGTGTGCTGAGCGCAAGACCGCCAGTGATGCTGATTCACTGCGCGAACAGGTGATACCAGCATGGTTGGAATGGAGTTATCGCCTGGTATTGGCCTTGTGGCTTGTCTGGCTGGCCAGCGTTGTACTGATAAAGGATGGTGATTTCGCGCTGGCACTGGTGATGCTGACCCTGTTGGCAGGTGTTATTGCCGGTCTGGACCGCTTTGTTTTCCAGAAGGCGAGGGAAGCGTTTGTCAGTGCCGGCAATGTCGCGGTCTATATCACCTATTTCGTAAAGCAGGAGCAGGACAGCCTCAAAAACGAGTTTGGTGGGACACTGCCGATTGCCGAAAATGCCCGGTCATTTTTCCCGGTATTGCTGGTGGTGCTGGTTCTTCGCTCGTTTGTCGTCGAACCTTTTCAGATTCCTTCCGCGTCAATGGTGCCAAGCCTTGAAGTCGGTGACTATATTCTGGTCAACAAGTTTAACTATGGCTTACGCCTGCCGGTGACCGGCACCAAATTGATGGAAGTCGGTGAGCCCAAACGCGGCGATGTGATGGTGTTCTTTCCGCCGGGGGACAGTCGCTACTTCATCAAGCGCGTGGTCGGTCTGCCGGGCGATAAACTCCAGTACATCAACAAGAAGTTATATGTTAACGGTAAGTTGATGCCGCAGACGCTGGTGGCCGAGGTACCCCCATTGCAGCCGGTGACTCAAGTTATTCGTGAGCAGCTGGGGGATGTTGCGCACCTGATACA
>NZ_CFHTQA010000052.1:0-22364 GCF_984394615.1 Spongiibacter sp.
TTGGGAAGCCTACCGCTGCGGTCATCCGCCTGACCTGTCGATTTCGTCCCTCGCTAATAGTGAGTGACAGCCAGCTGGTGGGAATGTTTGCCCGATAACGTATAGGTGGATCGCGGGGCCATAAATCGTCCGGTTCGTCCATCAATGCCGCTGCTGCGGGCTTCGTCAGACCGTCTTTTAACTCGACTCCCTGGCACAGTTGGCGAACTGCATTTTTATTGATCTGGCCCTCGACCTGAACCAAGTAGGTTTTGCTAAGCTTGTGTCGCGGGTGGCTGATACGGTGCTGAAGTTTGCCGTCGTCCGTCAGGATCATCAGCCCCTCTGAGTCATAGTCGAGTCTGCCTGCCGGGTAAACGCCGGGCAGGTCAATGAAGTCGGCCAAGGTTGCGCGCGCGTCATGAGCGGAAAACTGGCTCATGACCTGGAAGGGTTTATTGAAGAGAATCAGCTCTGTCACGCGAAACTATCATTCATGGAAGAAATTCGACTATAAAGTGGTATAATGCAGCGCTTTTTGGATAAAGCCTGGCTTTAAAATGCTCGCTGACCAGGAATGGCGACACAGATTTTGTGCAGTGACCCTGCCTTGTTGCCGCCATCTAACGAGCTCAGATACTAACCTAAAAACCATGGAGTCAAAAATGGGATACCAACATATCAAGGTACCTGCAGAGGGTGAGAAAATCTCCGTTAATGCGGATCTTTCCCTGAATGTACCCGATCGGCCAATTATTCCTTTTATCGAAGGTGATGGCATCGGGATCGACATCACTCCGGTCATGATCAACGTTGTGAATGCAGCCGTTGAGAAAGCCTATGCCGGCAGCAAAAAAATCAGCTGGATGGAGATTTACACTGGCGAGAAAGCCGCTGAGCTGTACGACGGCGACTGGTTCCCGGCAGAAACTCTCGACGCGATCAAAGAATACGTTGTCGCGATCAAAGGCCCCCTGACTACCCCAGTTGGTGGCGGTTTCCGCTCGCTGAACGTGGCCCTGCGCCAAGAGCTGGATCTTTACGTATGTCAGCGTCCAGTTCGCTGGTTCGAAGGTGTACCCTCACCGGTTAAAGAACCCAACAAGACCAACATGGTTATTTTCCGCGAGAACTCGGAAGACATCTATGCCGGTATCGAGTGGCAAGCGGGCAGCCCGGAAGCCGACAAGGTTATCGACTTCCTGCAGGAAGAAATGGGTGTTACTAAAATCCGTTTCCCACAGAACTGCGGCATCGGCATCAAGCCCGTGTCAGAAGAAGGCACCAAGCGCCTGGTTCGTAAAGCCATTCAGTACACCATTGATCAAGACCTGCCGTCACTGACTCTGGTGCACAAAGGCAACATCATGAAGTTCACCGAAGGCTCCTTCAAAAACTGGGGCTACGAGCTGGCAATGGAAGAGTTCGGTGGTGAGCTGCTGGATGGCGGCCCATGGGTGAAAATGAAGAACCCGAACACCGGTAAAGAAATCATCATTAAAGATGTGATTGCCGACGCGATGCTGCAGCAGGTACTGTTGCGCCCTGACGAGTACAGCGTTATTGCTACTCTCAATCTGAACGGTGACTACCTGTCAGACGCGCTGGCGGCACAGGTTGGCGGTATCGGCATTGCTCCAGGTGCCAACCTGAGTGACAACGTAGCCCTGTTTGAAGCCACCCACGGCACTGCACCGAAGTACACAGGGCAGGACAAAGTGAACCCCGGCTCACTGATCTTGTCTGCGGAAATGATGCTGCGACACCTGGGCTGGAACGAAGCCGCAGACCTCGTTATCGATGGTATGAACGGCGCGATTCAGGCGAAGACCGTTACTTACGACTTCGAGCGCCTGATGGACGGTGCAACCCTGCTGAAATGTTCAGAGTTTGGTGATGCCATCATCAAGCACATGAACTGATAAAAAGCAGTGAACTAAAAAGGCCAGCATATGCTGGCCTTTTTTATGCTTTCGTCACTAACTCAGGCAACAGGCAAGACTCTACTGCGGCGAGATAACTTCATCACCGCATAAGAAGTTCGCCGTAACTTATTGTTCTGTATCGGAACTATCGCCTGCGGCAAGGATGTTAACAGCATGCAGACCCTTGGGGCCCTGCTCAGCGTCAAAGCTGACGCTCTGCCCGGCCTTGAGCGTTTTGTAGCCTTCCATGGTAATCGCGGAGTAGTGGGCGAAAATTTCATCACCGCCGTCTTCGCTGAGAATAAACCCGTAACCTTTGGCGTTATTGAACCACTTTACAACACCATTTTGCATAGCTTTACACCCTGATTTCTCGTTATAGTTATCGTTAAATTTAGCACGCTCCCGCTTGTAATCTGCGAGCTAATGCCCATTTTTAAATTACAGAGTCCTTGTCGTCAAGCTGCGGTTTCCAGCAAAAATCCTTGGTGATTACCCCTATTGTGAGGGCTCTGCGCAGTGATAAGCTCAGGTAAACAGACATCTATGTTGAACAGTATCGTAAGGGCAGGTGAAGAAGAGCATCCGGATTACCAAGGCGGCACGGCCGTACAGGAATCGAAGCCGGAGCTCAAAAAGCCTTCCATGTACAAAGTGGTCTTGTTAAACGATGACTACACCCCCATGGAGTTTGTAGTAGAAGTGCTGGAAGATTTCTTCTACATGGATAGACAGCGTGCGACGCAAGTTATGCTGACCGTCCATACCCAGGGTAAAGGTGTTTGCGGTGTATTCACCCGCGATATTGCCGAAACCAAGGCAGAACAGGTAAATCAGTACGCTCGGGAAAGCGGCCACCCGCTGCTCGCAGAAATTGAGGAGAACGAAGGCTGACCCCGACACGTACACAGCAGTATCCCCAAGCAGCAACAGAAGGCGTAGCAGGCTATGTTGAGTAAAGATCTGGAAACCACGCTCAGCCAGGCATTCAAATCGGCCCGTAGTCGCCGTCACGAATTCATGACGGTGGAACACCTGTTGTTGGCGCTGGCCGACAACGAAGCCGCAGTAAAAGTGTTGCTGGCCTGCGGCGCTGATCTCAATCAGCTGAAAGGCGAGCTCAACGAATTTGTTGACGCCACCACTCCCCGAATTCCCGATGATGACGTCGAACGCGACACGCAGCCGACGCTAGGCTTTCAACGCGTCCTGCAGCGTGCAGTGTTTCACGTACAGTCCTCTGGCAAGCAGGAGGTCACCGGCGCCAACGTGCTGGTCGCGATTTTCAGTGAGCAGGAAAGCCAGGCGGTGTACTTCCTCAAATCGCAGAGCGTCAATCGCCTCGATGTCGTCAACTACATCACCCACGGCATCTCAAAAGTATCCGGTGCCGAGAATGAGCACGAGCAACACGGCGAACAGGAAGGCGAGGGCGGAGATCCCGAGCAGCGCCCGCTGGAAAGTTACTCCACTAATTTGAACGAAGAAGCGAAAGCTGGCCGTATCGATCCCTTGATTGGCCGTGCCGAAGAAGTGGAGCGCGTCGCTCAAATCCTCAGCCGCCGCCGCAAGAACAACCCTCTGCTGGTGGGTGAGTCCGGCGTGGGGAAAACCGCGATCGCCGAAGGTCTGGCCAAGCGTATTGTCGACGGCGAAGTCCCCAGCGTGCTGGAAGACAGTGTGGTCTACTCTCTGGATATGGGCGCCTTGTTGGCGGGGACCAAATACCGGGGCGACTTTGAGAAACGGCTCAAAGGCCTGTTGGCAGATTTGAAAAAGCGTGAAGGCGCCATCCTGTTTATCGATGAAATCCATACCATTATCGGTGCCGGTGCGGCGTCGGGCGGCGTGATGGATGCCTCGAACCTGCTGAAGCCGCTGCTGAGCAGTGGTCAATTGCGCTGCATTGGCTCGACAACGTTCCAGGAATATCGCGGTATCTTTGAAAAAGATCGCGCCCTGAGCCGCCGCTTCCAGAAAGTGGATGTGGGCGAGCCCAGCGTGGAAGATACCTTCCATATCCTCAAAGGCTTGAAATCGCGCTTTGAAGGGCACCATGAGCTGAAATATACCGATGCAGCACTGCGCACAGCCGCGGAATTGTCGGCCCGTTACATCAGCGATCGCTTCCTGCCCGACAAGGCCATTGACGTCATTGATGAAGCCGGCGCGTATCAGCGACTGCAGCCTGAAGAAAGCCGCGCTGAAGTGATTGATGTGCCTGAAATCGAGGCCATCGTCGCCAAGATTGCGCGGATTCCTCCAAAAAGTGTTTCGTCCGATGACAAGGCTTCTCTCGCGAAGCTCGAAGACAACCTCAGAATGGTGGTGTTTGGTCAAGACCAGGCGATTACCGAGCTGAGCGCGGCGATCAAACTGGCACGGGCGGGACTGAAATCCGGTGACAAACCGATTGGTTCCTTCCTGCTGGCTGGCCCGACCGGGGTCGGCAAGACTGAAGTATGTCGCCAGCTCGCAAAAATCATGGGACTTGAGTTGGTGCGCTTCGATATGTCGGAGTACATGGAGCGGCACACGGTATCAAGGCTGATCGGCGCGCCTCCGGGTTATGTCGGCTTTGATCAGGGCGGCCTGCTGACAGACGCGGTGACCAAGCACCCGCACTCAGTGGTGTTGCTCGACGAAATCGAGAAAGCCCATCCCGAGTTGTTTAACCTGCTTCTGCAGGTGATGGACCACGGTTCACTGACTGACAACAACGGTCGTAAAGCCGACTTCCGCAATGTGATTCTGGTGATGACAACCAATGCCGGGGCAGAAAGTATTAGCCGCCGCTCTATTGGTTTCACTGAGCAGGATCACCATACCGATGCCAGCGAGGCAATTAATCGTCTGTTTACGCCGGAATTCCGCAACCGCCTGGACAGCGTCATCAACTTTGCGCCACTGGAAGAAGATGTCGTACTGACAGTGGTCGACAAGTTCCTGGTCGAACTGCAATCCCAGCTCGACGACAAAAAAGTGGTGCTGGATGTCGATGATGCCGCTCGACGCTGGTTGGTGAAAAAAGGTTATGACAAAACCATGGGTGCGCGGCCGATGGCCAGAGTGATCCAGGAGCACATCAAAAAGCCACTGGCTGAGATGGTGCTGTTTGGTGCGCTCGAGCATAGCGGCGGCACTGTCCACATTGGTGTGGATGGCTCCGGAGATACCTTAACGCTGGAAGCTGAAGCGGAGAGGGAGATGACAGAAGAGGCCTGAAAAGGCCTCTCGTCAGCGGTCGCCGAAAGAATTAACGACCGCGGAAGGTGATGCGACCCTTGGTCAAATCGTAAGGGGTCAGCTCAACTTTTACCTTGTCACCCGTCAGAATGCGGATGTAGTGTTTGCGCATTTTACCGGAGATGTGTGCGGTAACTACGTGACCATTTTCCAGGCGTACCCGGAACGTGGTGTTCGGCAGGGTATCGATAACCTCACCTTCCATTTCAATCTGGTCTTCTTTCGCCATTCGGCAGTAACCCTCAAAGATAGTGGTTTTACGATAGAATCGCAGGAAAGTGGCCCAGTACGGCCTTAAAAGCAGCGCGCATTTTGCCTGAATTAGCAGAATTAGGCAATTTGCTTTATTTCAGCCGTAGCCAGCGGCGACTAATTAACAGTTCGATCGGTCGATAATCCGTTTTATAGCGCATTTTCTGGCAGTCTCGAATCCAATATCCCAGGTAGAGATACGGCAGCTGCTTTTGCTGGCAAGCCTGAATCTGCGCCAGGATCGCCAGTTTTCCCAAGCTTCGCTGTTCTTCCTCCGGCGCAAAAAATGTGTACATCGCGGACAGACCATCGCCCATCTGGTCGCATACTGCTACGGCCATCAGCGTGTTTTCTCTATAAAAATGCAGAAAAGCGGTATCTTCCCGGCAATCGGCGATAAAACTGTCGAACTGTTCCCGCGTAGGCGGGTACATGTCGCCATCGGCATGGCGAAGCGTTATGTAGCGCTCGTACAGTGAGTAGGCGTCAGCGGCGGGCTGCGTTCGCCAGATGACATCCAGATCGTTATTACGCTGCAATACCCGCCGGTGACTGCGTCGAAACTGGAAGTCAGCAACAGGAACGCGACAAGGCACGCAGGCCTGACAATTCTCGCAGTGCGGACGGTAATAGTGGTTGCCGCTTCGCCGAAAGCCCGCTCTCGATAGCTGCGTGTACAGCTCGCCAGAGACATCCGCTTCTGGATCGACAAACAGTGTTTGTGCCTCGCGATCATCGAAATAACTGCAAGGGTGGGGCGTGGTTTTGTAAAAGCGGGGCTGTGTTTTATCCGTCATTACCGCTGACCTTTTGCTTGCTTTCGTCGCCCAATGTCCAGTGCCCGCGCTGATCCTCATGCGGCTGAGCATAGTGTTCCAGTAGGGTTTTGAACTGCGCCCGAGGAATCAGCTCGGCGCCCATACTGTAGAGGTAGTCATTGCCGACCTGGCAGTCAATGACTTTGAAGTTTCGAGAAAGCAATTCGGCACACAGCGCAATCAGCGCAATTTTGGATCCGCTCGGCCCACGGCTGAACATGGATTCGCCGAAAAATACTTGCCCCAACGCCAAACCGTACAAGCCGCCCACCAGCTCGTCGTCCAGATGGACTTCAATGGAGTGCGCCCAGCCCAGCTCATGCATGCGGTTGTATGCACGGCGCATGTCTTGCGTAATCCAGGTGCCGGGACGCTTGGGACTGGTTGCTGCACATTCATCAAGTACCCGCGCAAAGCAGCTATCGGCGCTGACGCGATAAGAGGCTTTGCGCATTTGCTTGCGAAGGCTGCGGCTGCAGTGCAATTTTTCAGGAAACAGGACCGCTCGCGGCTGGGGTGACCACCAGAGCAAGGGTTGGGGGTCTTCGTACCAAGGGAAAATCCCGTGCTGGTAGGCGGTCAGCAAACGTTCGGGAGAGAGGTCGCCCCCAACGGCCAGCAGGCCGTTGGGGGCATCTAGGGCATTATCGATGTCTGGGAATTGCAGCGAACGCTCATCCAGCCAGGGAATACTGGGCATTACTGCTGACAGACTCCGTTATGCCAGGTCGTCGAGATAACGCTCAGCATCCAGCGCTGCCATACAGCCAAAACCGGCAGAGGTGACTGCCTGGCGGTAGATGTGATCGGCCACATCCCCGGCTGCAAAGACGCCTTCGATACTGGTCTGGGTCGCATTGCCTTCGGTGCCGCTGGCAATTTTCAGATAGCCGTTGGCCATCTCAAGCTGGCCATCAAAAATATCGGTGTTGGGCTTGTGGCCAATGGCGATAAAGACCCCGGCAACGTCGAGCTCCTGGGTGCTGTCATCTTTGGTACTTGCCAGGCGCAGGCCGGTAACGCCGGAATCATCGCCCAACACCTCATCCAATGTGTGATTCCAGAGAATATTCACATTGCCGTTCTCGGCGCGTTCCAGCAGCTTGTCCTGTAGGATTTTCTCTGAACGCAGGGCGTCGCGACGATGCACCAGCGTCACTTCCGAGGCGATGTTGGACAGGTAGAGGGCTTCCTCAACCGCCGTATTACCGCCGCCGATAACCGCGACTTTCTTGCCGCGATAGAAAAACCCATCACAGGTTGCGCAGGCAGAAACGCCTTTGCCCATAAAAGCTTCTTCCGAGGGCAGTCCCAGATACTGTGCAGAGGCGCCGGTAGCAATAATCAGTGCGTCGCAGGTGTAGGTGTTGCTGCCTTTCAATGTGAAGGGGCGATTTTTCAGATCGACGGACTCGATATGATCAAAGACCACTTGGGTTTCGAAGCGCTCCGCGTGCTCTTGCATACGCATCATCAGCTCTGGTCCTTGAACACCATTCTGGTCGCCAGGCCAGTTATCAACGTCAGTCGTTGTGGTCAACTGCCCACCTTGCTGCATGCCGGTGATAACAACCGGGTTCAGGTTGGCACGGGCGGCATAAACCGCGGCCGTGTAGCCCGCCGGTCCGGAGCCGAGAATAATTAAACGGTGGTGCTGAACATCGCTCATGGAGGTAATATTCCCTGATTGGGGATTGAACTCTGTGCAATCCCGAGTGACTGATAACAGGCGTCTATCATAGGGTAATCCGGCCACATCGGCAAAAGCCGTAACGGCGACAAGCTCTTGATAGAAGTGCTAATATTGGGCCCACATTTGGCATTTTCAATGCCTTTCGCATCGTCAGTACGCAAAATTCAGAGGAAGCCGATTTCCCTTGGCAAAATCCACTTCGGCAAAACACAGCGAACACCGTGACACCCTGCAACTACGCCTGCGCGAGGGGCTGCTTATCGCCTTGGTTGCAGTCTGTGTTTATATCTTTGTGTCGCTGGTCAGCTACGACCCCGCTGATCCGGGCTGGTCGCGAACCGGCGCGGGCGAGGGCATTCACAACGCAGGCGGACCGGTTGGCGCTTGGCTGGCGGATGTGTTCTACGCGCTGTTCGGTTACATGGCGTATCTGTTTCCGGCAATGCTGGCTTTCCGGGCCGCCAAACTCTTTCAACATCGCCTGCATCCGGGCGGCTTTGACTCCGTTGTCTTCGCTCTGCGCAGTATCGGTTTTGTGCTGGTGATGATCGCCAGCACCGGGCTGGCCGCCACCGAAGATCATGGAGGCAGCTTGCTGCCGTTCGGTACCGGGGGCGTATTGGGCGAAGCGATTGGTCAGGCAACTGTGGCCTCGTTCAGCTACTTCGGCAGTCATCTGCTATTGCTGGCGATCTTGCTCTTCGGCATGACGATCTTCACCGATCTTTCCTGGTTGAAGTTAATCGACCGCTTGGGGGAAATGACCCTCAATGTCTATGACCGCTTGCAGGATGCTTTTTATCAGTTCCAGCAGCGACGTATTGAGCGCAAGGCTTCCAAGGCCGCGCAGCAACAGCGCAAAGACTCTGTTGCCAAGAAGAACGAAATTCAAAAGACCCGGATTGCGCCAGAGATCGCGCCGCCGCCCAAGCCGGTGGCCAAATCGGCCCGGGTGGAAAAGGAAAAGCAAACCTCACTGTTCGATGGGCTTGTCAGCGGCAGCCTGCCGTCGCTGTCACTGCTTGATGCGCCAGATCGCCACTCCGACAAGGGGTTTTCGCCAGAAACTCTGGAGGCGATGTCGCGCCTGCTGGAGCTCAAGCTGCTCGACTTCGGTGTGTCGGCAAAAGTGATTGCGGTCTTTCCTGGTCCGGTCATTACCCGTTTCGAACTTGAGCCCGATGCCGGGGTGAAAGTCAGTAAAATCAGTAACCTCGTGAAAGACCTCGCCCGTTCGCTTGCCGTAGTCAGCGTGCGGGTTGTGGAGGTCATTCCGGGCAAGCCTTATGTGGGTATCGAAATTCCCAACGAAGACCGTGAAATCGTCAATTTTCGCGATGTGCTGTCTTCTGAGGCGTTTGAATCTTCCAAATCGGCGCTGACACTGGCTCTCGGTCATGACATTGCCGGTGAGCCGGTCTGTGCCGACCTCGCGAAAATGCCGCATTTGCTGGTTGCCGGTACGACCGGCTCCGGTAAGTCAGTTGGCGTTAATGCCATGTTGATAAGCTTGCTGTACAAATCGTCTCCCGAGGAAGTGCGCTTGCTGTTGGTCGACCCGAAAATGCTGGAGCTGTCTGTGTATGACGGCATTCCGCATCTGTTGACGCCGGTTATCACCGACATGAAAGACGCAGCCAATGGTCTGCGCTGGTGTGTGGCTGAAATGGAACGGCGCTACAAGCTGATGTCGGCGATGGGGGTGCGTAATCTCGCAGGTTTCAACCGCAAAGTGAAAGAAGCCGCCCAGTCCGGCAATCCGATTAAAGATCCGCTGTTCGTCCCCGATGAGCATTTCCAGGCTGGCTTGGAAGAGGCGGAAGCGCCTGACCTTGAGTCACTGCCGGCCATTGTGGTGGTGATTGATGAATTTGCCGACATGATGATGATTGTCGGTAAGAAGGTCGAAGAGCTTATCGCCCGTATCGCCCAGAAGGCGCGAGCTGCGGGTATACACCTGATCCTCGCCACGCAGCGCCCATCGGTGGATGTTATCACCGGCCTGATCAAAGCCAACGTGCCTACGCGCATTGCCTTCCAGGTGTCTTCGAAAATTGACTCGCGGACCATCCTGGATCAGGGCGGTGCTGAGCAGTTGCTGGGTCACGGTGACATGCTCTACCTGCCCCCGGGCTCTGGCTTGCCGGTACGTGTTCACGGCGCCTTTGTCAGCGACGAAGAGGTTCACCGGGTGGTAGCAGACTGGCAAAAACGTGGCGAGCCACAATATATCGACGGCTTGTTGGAAGAGGGTAGCAGCACCGATGCGATGCCCGGTATGCCGCCGGAAGGTGGCGACGATGCTGGCGAATCCGACGCGCTTTACGACGAAGCCGTACGATTTGTTACCCAGAGCCGTCGTGCCTCCATTTCCTCGGTACAGCGCAAGTTGCGCATCGGCTACAACCGCGCTGCCCGATTGATTGAAACCATGGAAGCGGCCGGTGTGGTCTCGGAAATGGCCAGCAATGGCAGCCGAGAAGTCATTGCACCGCCGCCCCCCGAATAAGGAGCGCTTATGCGCAAACTCGCTTTCTGCTTCTTGGTCTGCCTGCTCAATATTGCTCCGGCGCTTGCTGGAGATGTTGCGCAGCTTCACCTTCAGCTTTCGTCGCTGAAAACCCTGCAAGCGGACTTTGAACAGGACGTTTTCGATGAAGACGGGACGTTGCTTCAGCAAAGCCGCGGCGAACTGATGGTTGAGCGCCCGAACAAACTGCGTTGGGAAAGTCGCGAGCCGTTTCACTATCTGCTTATCAGCGATGGCGAAACCCTGTGGCGCTACGATGCCGATCTGGAGCAGCTCAACACCGAGGCCTTCTCGCCTGAATTGGCGCAAACCCCCGCACTGATTATCGGGGCGAGCATTGCCGAGCTGGAATCTCGCTTCGAGGTCGCCATGAACAAGCAAGGGGCCCAACGCGAATTCATTCTGAAACCACGAAGCCCGGAAATGTTTTCGCAAATGACGCTGCGTTTTAACAAGGGAAAGCTGGTCGGCATGGCGATGCTGGATAATCTGGCACAGCGCACGGAAATCCGGCTGACCTCACCGCGTTACAACAAGGCGATTCCCGCCGGAGACTTCCGCTTCAACGAGGCCAGCCTGTCTCAATGACGGGCACGCAGGCACCTCTGGCGGCCCGAATGCGGCCGGCCAGCCTCGCCGATTACCGGGGGCAGCAGCATCTCCTGGGAGAGGGGCAGGCCCTGCGCCGCGCACTGGACGCCGGGCAGCTGCACTCAATGATCTTCTGGGGCCCGCCCGGTGTGGGTAAAACCACCTTGGCGCGGCTGATTGCCCAGCACAGCGACGCACATTTCCTCAGCCTGTCGGCGGTGCTGGCCGGTGTGAAGGATATCCGCAAGGCTGTGGAGGTCGCACAGCAGGAACAGCGCTACGGGCGACGCACAGTGCTGTTTATAGACGAAGTCCACCGTTTCAACAAAGCCCAGCAAGATGCGTTTTTGCCCTACGTGGAAGATGGCACGCTGATCTTTGTCGGTGCCACCACCGAAAACCCCAGCTTTGAAATCAATAATGCACTGTTGTCTCGGGCCAGGGTGTATCCGCTGCGGGCGCTGGACACTGATGAACTGCTGGACATCCTCCAGCATGCCTGCGCAGAGGAAGGCTGGCAGTGCGAGCCTGTGTTGCTGGAGATGCTGGCCCGACAGGCTGATGGCGATGCCCGAAGAGCCCTGAATCTGCTGGAACTGGCGATGGACGTCGCCCGCGACGAAGACCGCGATAATCGTGAAATCGGGCAGAACGCTATCGATCAGGCCCTCAGTCATCAGCCACGACGTTTCGACAAAGGCGGCGATCTTTTCTACGAACAGATTTCCGCGCTGCACAAATCTGTTCGAGGCAGTTCCCCGGATGGGGCGCTCTACTGGCTGCTGCGCATGCTCGACGGCGGCTGCGACCCTATTTATATCGCCCGGCGGTTAGTGCGCATGGCCAGTGAAGACATTGGCAACGCAGATCCGCGGGCACTGCGACTATGCCTTGACGCCTGGGATGTGCAGGAGCGACTGGGCAGCCCGGAAGGGGAGTTGGCGCTGGCGCAGGCGGTCAGCTATCTTGCCGCGGCCCCCAAGAGCAATGCGGTGTACACCGCATTCAATGCCTTGAAAAAGCGTATTGCTCAGGACCCAAGCTACGACGTACCCATGCACCTGCGCAATGCGCCGACCAAAATGATGAAAGGCCAGGGTTTCGGCGAGGGCTATCGCTATGCCCATGACGAGCCCGGCGGCTATGCGGCCGGGGAGAACTATCTGCCTGAAGCCCTTCACGCCGAGACGTTTTATCATCCGGTTGACCGTGGACTGGAGAAGAAAATCGGCGAAAAGCTGCGCTATCTGCAACAACTAGATGCCGACAGCCCAAACAAGCGTTATTCCTAGTCCAACTCTTGCTAGAATGCCCGTTTTAACCGTGAAGGAAGACTCCGTGCTGCAATATCTTCTGATCGCACTCGGCGGCGCGGGCGGTGCACTCAGCCGTTACGGCGTTGGCCGTCTTTGCCAAAGCTGGTTCCCTTCTCTGTCTTGGCCGATAGGCACCTTCGCCGTTAATATCGTCGGCTCGGCGCTGATAGGCGTCGCCTATGTGCTGATTACCGAACGAGGCAGTGTGCACACCGATTGGCGCTATGTCCTTATGGTGGGATTCTTCGGGGCCTTTACGACGTTTTCTACATTTTCATTGGAGGCTGTCGCCATGCTGGAGTCGGGGCGTATTGTTCTGGCATTCAGCTATATGCTGGCGTCACTCAGCCTGTGTGTGCTGGCCTGTTGGCTGGGCATAATTGCAACAAGATAGCTATTATTTTCAAAGTCTTGGAGAGTATTAATAATGTTGGATATCAAGCAGCTTCGCCAGGAGCCGGACGCCGTGGCAGCCGCCTTGAAAAAGAAAGGTTTTGACTTCGGTGTTGAGACCTTTCAGCAGTTAGACAGTCGCCGCAAGCAGGCAGACATCGACAGTCAGGAATTACTGGCACAGCGTAAGCAAGCCTCCAAGCAGATCGGCGAACTGGTAAAAAGCGGTGTGCCGGTGGAGGAGGCCAAAGCCCAAGTTAATGAGACGCTGGCCAAAATTGAATCCCAGCTGGAAAGCCTGAAGCAGGACGCCAAAGCGGCCAACGATGCGCTCGACAGCCTGTTGATGGCAGTACCCAATATTCCGGCAGACGAAGTCCCCGAGGGCAAAGACGAAGCCGATAACCGGGAAATTTCCCGCTGGGGCGAGCCCGCTCAATTCAGCTTTGAGGTCAGCGACCATGTCGACGTCGGTGCCCGTCTGGGTGGTTTGGATTTCGACACCGCCAGCAAAATCACCGGCAGCCGTTTTGCAGTCATGCGGGGCGGTATTGCGAGACTGCACCGCGCTCTGATCCAGTTCATGCTGAACACCCACTGTGGTGAGCACGGCTATCAGGAAGTTTATGTGCCCTACATCGTGAACAGCGACTCCCTTCGCGGCACCGGACAACTGCCGAAGTTTGAGGAAGACCTGTTCCGCCTTCAAGGTGATGCGGAGTACTACCTGATCCCCACGGCAGAGGTGCCGGTGACCAATATCATGCGCGACGAGATAATCGACGCTGCCGAGTTGGGAGAGGGACTGAAATTTGCCGCACACACCCCGTGTTTCCGTTCAGAGGCCGGCAGCTACGGTCGCGACACGCGCGGCATGATCCGTCAGCATCAGTTTGAGAAAGTCGAGCTAGTACAGTTTGTGCGCCCGGAACAGTCTGAGGCGGCACTTGAGGCGCTGACCGGTCATGCGGAAGCGATTCTGCAAAAACTGGAACTGCCATACCGCAAAGTCTTGCTATGTGGCGGTGACCTTGGCTTTTCTGCGCGTAAAACCTACGACCTGGAAGTCTGGCTGCCTGCCCAAAACAACTATCGCGAAATCTCTTCCTGCAGTAACTTCGGCGATTTCCAGGCCCGCCGCATGATGGCGCGCTGGCGCAACCCTGAAACCGGCAAGCCGGAATTACTCCATACTCTCAATGGTTCTGGCCTGGCGGTCGGGCGCACGCTGGTTGCTTTGCTGGAAAACGGGCAACAGGAAGATGGCAGTGTTGCGATACCCCAGGCACTTCGACCCTATATGGGCGGCATTGACTGCCTGAAACCCGGCGAGCTGGGCTGAAACGGTGGATTTTCTGCCACTGTTCACCCGCTTAGAGGGACAGGTTTGTCTGATCGTGGGCGGCGGCGAGGTCGCGCTGCGCAAAGCGAGGTTGTTACACAAGGCCGGCGCGACACTTCGGGTGGTTGCACCCGATATTCTCCCTGAGCTGCAGGCATTGCTTGCTGACAGTGGCGCCGCCGCCGAGAGCCTTCAGGACGTCTATACCCCGGAAACGCTGGATAAGGTCTTTCTCTGTATCGCGGCTACCGATGATCGCAGCCTGAATCAGCGCGTATCGGAAGACTGTGGGCAACTGCAGATTCCGGTGAACGTGGTCGATTGTCCTGAGCTTTGCAGCGTTATCTTGCCTGCCATCATCGATCGCTCGCCGATTGTGGTCGCCGTCAGCAGTGGTGGGAAGAGCCCGGTACTCGCGCGGATGATCCGCTCAAAGCTTGAATCGAGCATTCCCGCTGCCTATGGCCGTCTGGCAGATCTGGTTGGCCAGTTTCGCGATGCGGTCAAGCAGCGTTTCGGTGATATCGAAGAGCGACGGGCCTTCTGGGAGCAAACACTCGATGGCCCGGTCGCTGAAATGGTGTATGCCGGTAAGTCAGACACGGCCGCCGATATGCTGCGCGAACTGATCGGCAAGGCGGAGCCCGCACCGGGTGGGGAAGTGTATTTGATTGGGGCGGGGCCCGGCGACCCGGATCTGATGACCTTCAAAGCACTGCGCCTGTTGCAAAAGGCCGATGTCGTACTCTATGACCGGCTGGTGGCGCCGGAAATTGTCGAACTCTGCCGGAAAGACGCAGAGCGCGTATTCGTTGGCAAAGCGCGGTCAAATCACGCTGTGCCCCAGCAGGATATCAACCAGCTTCTGGTCCAGTACGCCAGCCAGGGGCGCAAGGTGGCGCGGCTGAAGGGCGGTGATCCCTTTATTTTCGGCCGTGGTGGCGAAGAAATACAGGAACTGGCCGAGCATCGTATTCCCTTTCAGGTCGTGCCAGGCGTAACGGCGGCAGCGGGCTGTGCAAGCTATGCGGGTATCCCGCTTACTCATCGCGATTACGCGCAGTCTGTTCGCTTTGTCACCGGGCACCTGAAAGACAACAGCATTAACCTGCCGTGGGCAGAGCTGGTACATAATCAGCAAACCGTGGTCTTTTATATGGGACTGATTGGCCTGCCGGTGATCTGCGAGCAGTTGATAGCCCATGGCCGCAGCCCGGATACGCCGATTGCCATTATTCAGCAGGGGACAACGGCTAATCAGAAAGTGGTCACTGCGACCTTGGCCACCATGGTGAAAACCCTTGAGCAGCACCCGGTACAGGCGCCGACACTGATTATTGTTGGCGAAGTGGTGAGCCTGAGGGAAAAACTGGCGTGGTACGAACAACAGGGTGACCTGGACACGTAAACAGCTTGGAGAACAGCGTGACAGACTACGATTACGACTTACTGGTCATCGGCGCAGGCAGCGGCGGTGTGCGAGCGGCCCGTATGGCGGCGGGCATGGGTGCCAAGGTGGCTGTTGCAGAGTCCCGCGCGCTGGGCGGCACCTGTGTCAATGTAGGTTGTGTTCCCAAAAAACTGTTCAGTTATGCGGCCCACTTCACCGAGAATTTCCACGATGCGGCCAGTTTCGGCTGGGATGTTGAACACCAGCCCCTGAACTGGGCACGCCTGCGTGACAACAAGACCCGTGAAATAGAGCGTCTGAACGGCATTTACGGCAACTTGCTGCGCAATGCCGACGTTCAAATCATTAATGGTCACGCCCGCTTTGTCGACAGCCATCGTGTGGAGGTAGAAGGCAATACCTACAGCGCCGAGCGTATTCTGGTCGCCGTGGGGAGTTGGCCTTTCATTCCCGACGTTGAAGGTCGGGAGCACGTGATCAGTTCCAATGAATTGTTTTATCTCGACGAACTGCCCGAGCACGCCACCGTCGTCGGCGGTGGCTATATCGCCACAGAGTTTGCGGGGATTTTGAATGGACTCGGCGTCAAGGTCACGCAGATCTACCGCAGAGACTTGTTTTTACGCGGTTTCGATGAAGAAATTCGCGGACATCTCGCCGAAGAAATGCGTCAGCGAGGCGTTGATTTGCGCTTTAACGAGGATGTTAGCGCCATTATCAAAACCGAGCAGGGCTACCAGGTCAAACTCCAGCACGGCGACACGCTGAACACCGGTTTGGTGATGTATGCGACCGGACGCAACGCGCTGGTTGAGGGCCTGGGGCTTGAGAATACCCAGGTCACACTCAACGATAAGGGCTTTATCGAGGTCTCTCCGGAGTTTCAGACCCAGGACCCTGCTATCTACGCCTTGGGCGATGTCACCGGCGGAATGGAGTTGACGCCCATCGCGCTGGCCGAAGCCATGAACCTGGTACGCCGCCTATACGGCGATCAAGACCAAGCCATGGATTACAGCTACATTCCCACGGCTATTTTCTGTCAGCCCAATATCGGCACCGTGGGCTACAGCGAAGAGCAAGCGCGGGAAACCTTTGGCGATATTCGCGTGTTTACCTCGCAGTTCCGACACCTGAAACACACGCTGACTGAAAATCCCTCCAAGGTTTTCCTTAAACTGATTGTCGATGTCGCCAGCGACCGTGTGGTAGGCGCACATATGCTCGGCGATGATGCGGGAGAAGTGATTCAGGGCTTTGCCGTTGCCATTAAGGCGGGCGCAACAAAAGCGGTCTTTGACAGTACGATCGGCATTCACCCCACGGTTGCGGAAGAGTTTGTCACTATGCGGGAAGCCAGCCGCTAAGCTGGCTTCCGTCCTTACTTATGGGCGCCCGGCCAATTGCTCGGGCTGAAAGTAGGGCATTGCATCGACGAGAATGTGGCCAGCCTCATTGAGTAAGGGGTCGACCTTTTCCTTCTTCTCTTTGTCATCCTTGTCAGCAACGGTATCACTGTCCTGACTGCTGTCCATTTTAGGACTCACAACCAAGTCATCGGGAATTTCCAGTCCCTCTTCACCGTCGCCTTCCAGTACCTCCAGAGGCTCTTCGCCCTTAGCCACACGGCGGCGGTTCTCCATCGCCAGTTGCAGGGCTTTCTGCTCCTCACGCTCTTTCTTGCGAACCGCCATATTCAGTGACAGCTCTTTGCGGTCGCGATATTTATCGATGGCGGCAAGCTGTTCGGTGAGGAAGCGGAAGTCCGGGTCCTTGGCAATACGGGAAGCGTGCTTGTTTTCCAAGGCGGGCAGGCCGGAGCGAAGGTCATAGTAATAACGATGGCGCGCCTCGGCGATACGGTCCCAGGCCATGGCATTGTCCAAAATGCTCTCACCGATCTGCTCCTTGTCGTAGAGCGGCGGGAAGGCAATATCGGGAATGACGCCGCGATTCTGGGTGCTGTCACCCGAAATCCGATAGAACTTGGACTCCGTCATTTTTAGCTGCCCGTGGCTGAGCGGGTTAACGGATTGCACCGTCCCTTTACCAAAAGACTGGGTGCCAATCACGATTCCACGCTGATAATCCTGAATGGCGCCCGCAAAAATCTCTGAAGCCGAAGCGCTCATCCGGTTGATCAGCACAGCCAGCGGGCCGGTGTAGTAGGGGGAGCTGCGACGCTTGCCTTCGCGAATCACCCGCGAATTCGACTGGCGAATCTGCACAGTCGGACCGCTTTCAATAAACAGGCCGACCAAGCCATTGGCCTCGGCCAGCGAGCCGCCGCCGTTATCGCGCAGATCGATGACAATCCCTTCTGCGCCGTCAACCAACAGCTCGCCAAGAATACGGTGGACATCCCGGGTCGTGCTGCGGAAGTCCGGGTCTCCCATGCGGAAGGCATCAAAGTCGAGGTAAAAGGTTGGAATATTGATGACACCAATCTTTCGCGTCTCGCCGTCGGCATCTTTGATCTCGATGATTTCGCCTTTGGCACTTTGCTCTTCGAGCTTCACCTCATTGCGCTCGATCACGATTTCCTTGCGCTCTTCATCGCTGTGCGCAATGGCTGGAATGACGTCCAAGCGCACGAAGGAGCCGCTGGGACCGCGAATCAGGTCAACCACGTCATCCAGACGCCAGCCGATCACATCCTGCATCTCACCTTTCTTCCCCTGAGCGACCCCAACGATGCGGTCAGCCGGCTGCAGTTGACCTTGCTTATCCGCAGGGCCCGCCGGTACCAGCCGAACAATCTTGGTGTAGTCGTCCTCCATCTGCAGCACGGCGCCAATGCCTTCCAGCTTCAGGCTCATATTGATCTGAAAATTTTCAGACAGGCGAGGGGAGAAGTAATCCGTGTGGGGGTCGTACAGCGAAGCAAAGGCGTTGGCATACATCTGGAACGCGTCTTCCGATTCGAGCTGCTCAAGCCGTTTGACCTGGTTGCGGAAGCGTTTCTGCAGCAACTCGACAATATCTTTGTCTTCCTTGCCTGCTAATTTGAGCCCAAGAACGCGGTTTTTAAGCTGCTTTCGCCATATTTCGTCGGCTTCTTGCTGATTTTTGGGCCAAGGCTGCTCCGAGCGATCCAGCAGGATGTTCTCATCCTTGCTGAAGTCGAAACTTGGGACTGTCTTGTCGAGGCTGGCTATCGTTTTCTCCAGCCGTTCAACAATGCGCTGGCGATAGCGATTGAAAATGGTAAAGCCGGCATCCACGCGGCCTTTCTTCAGTTCGTCATCAAGGCGTTCGCGGTAGCGCTCGAACTCATCAATATCGCTTTTCAGGAAGAACTGACGATTCGGATCCAGGTCGGCGAGATAGGAATCCAGCAATTGTGATGACGCGCTGTCATCGACCTCGAGTTTGACGTAATGACCGCGTTCGAGACGCTGCAGCATCTCTTTCATCGCGCCGCGCTGATCGCCGTCTGGTGACAGCTCGGTAAGCGCCTGCGCCGAGGGCAACAGCAGCAATACCAGGGCCAGGGTTGTGAACACTCGGCGAGTGAATGAAGAGGTGGATCGTTTCAATAAATACATATAAAACCTGCTTTACTCCGCAGTAGCTCGCTCCTGATCAATACGCTGCCCAAGGCAGCATTGGGCGAATTGCTTGTTATTTCACTGCTACGGATGATGTTCAGTATCGGTATACCGCGTTACACTCAAAATATCTACACCAGCACAATAAATGGAGCCCGCGAGTGAGCAAAAACCCGAAGGTGGCCGCAGTAGAGGCCTATATCAAAGCACTGAGTGAGCATGATCTCACCGCCATCGACGCCCTTTATACGGATGATGCCAGCCTAGAAGACCCCGTTGGCAGCACGCCGGTCGTTGGTAAAGACGCTATTCTTGGATTTTACAAAACCGCATTTAGTTCCGGGATCAGTGCACGCATGGACGGTGCCGTCCGACTGGCCGCCAACCACGCCGTTTTTCCCTTCATTGTGGAGCTGAACCCCGGCAACGGCGAAATGCGCCTGGAAATCATCGACCAGTTTACCTTTAACGATGACAACAAAGTGGTTGCCATGAAAGCATTTTGGGGACCGGAAAACGCCAGCACCCCCTGAACGCCTGCCGGCCCTGCCTTGCGGGGCCAACGACAATCCCTTCTTCTATCAACGAATAATGGCGACTGACTTGAGCTGCGCGTAGACAGACATCCCTGCACGCAACGCCAGACTATGCACGCTGCGCCGGGTGAGGCGAGCCAGTAACTGCTGCTGACCCAGCGCTAATTCGACAATCTGCATTGCCTCGGCAAAGTCATCGTGAATGGCGCAAATCTGGCAGGGCAGGATATTCACAATGCTGCTGTCCTGGGGCTGCGCCAAGCTCAAACTCACATCCTGCGCCCGAATCCTCAAACGCAGGCGGCTGCCGATGGCATCGCCGCTGTCGCGCACCCACAATGCGCCGCCATCAAAAGCACATTGCATCAAGTGCCACTGCGTATCGCGCGCGACCAAATCGGCGTCGATGACGGCAGAAACTTCGTCTTTTTCTCCCAGGCGGTGCCGCTCCTGAATCAGCATGTCAGAGAGCGGCCCCTGCGCGACAGCTCGGCCGCTATCCATCAGTACCAGATGGTCGGCAAGACGGCAGATTTCATCGAGAGAGTGACTGACATAGAGAATCGGGATGGCCGAGTCCCGGCAAAGCGTTTCCAGATAGGGAAGAATCTCAGCTTTGCGCGCCGGGTCGAGACCGGATAGGGGTTCATCCATCAACAACAACTGGGGCGCGGCCAGCAGTGCCCGGGCAATTGCCACGCGTTGGCGCTCGCCGCCCGACAGCCGATCTGGCTGACGCTGGAGGAGGGGAGCCAGGCCCAGCAGCTCCACGACTGTATCCAGATCGGGCCCAGAGTCACGGGCCCGCTTCTGGGCATAGCGCAGGTTACCCGCAACATTCAGGTGGGGAAACAGGCTGGCTTCCTGAAACACATAGGCAATAGGCCGCTGGTGGCAGGGCAGATGTTGCCGCTCGTCCAGCCATGTCTGGCCATTGAAGGAAATTGCGCCACTGACTTGCGACTCCAGCCCGGCAATACAGCGCAGCAAGGTGGTTTTACCTGATCCCGACGGTCCGAAGATGCCAGTCACGCCAGTAGTGGGTATAGGCAGCGCCAGATTCAGCTGGAAATCCTCACGGGAGCCCCGCTGGAGCTGGAGATTGACGTCCAGTTTGCCCATCGCCATTCAGAACCCCAGCAATCGCGAGCTGCGATCGTCCCGCCGCAAATACTGCAACACCAGCATCATCCCGAACGACAGCAGCAACATGATTGCCGCCAAACGATGGGCACTTCCATAATCCAAGGCCTCAACGTGCTCATATAGCTGTACCGACAACACCTGTGTCGCCCCGGGAATATTTCCCCCAATCATCAGCACCACCCCGAATTCACCCAGCGTATGGGCAAAACCCAATACCGTGGCGGTGATAATGCCCGGACGGCACAGGGGCAGTAACACGGTAAAAAACCGGTCTAATGGTCCCGCGCCAAGCGTCGCCGCCACATCCAGCGGCCGCTGACCCACCGATTCCATCGCATTTTGAAGGGGCTGCACAACAAAGGGCAGGGAGTAAAAGAGGGAACCAACAACCAATCCGGAAAAGCTGAATGCCAGGCTTTGCATTCCCAGCAGTTCAGTCAACGCCCCGAGCGGACCCTCGGGCCCCATCGCCAGCAGCAGGTAGAAACCCAAAACCGTCGGCGGAAGGATCAAGGGCAGGGTAATCAGGGCAGCAATAGGCTGCCGCAACCACGAACGACTGCGGCACAGCCACCAGGCGAGAGGAATGCCAATCACGAGCAGCAGTATCGTGACGATTGCCGCCAACTTGAGCGTCAGCAATAGAGCGCTGAGATCTGCGGCATTCAGGAAGCCCGTCGTCACTCTCAGTGCGCTCCCGGAAGGCGGTAACCCGCGCTCAAAATGCGCGCTTCTGCCTCTTCAGTTTGCATAAACGCCAAAAACTGCTCAGCGGCGCGCTGCAGCTTGCTGTTTTTCATCACCACGCGCTGCTGTTCGATTGGCGCATACCAATTCGTCGGAACCTCCCAGAAATCGTCATCATTCCGCATTTGAGAGCGTGCCAGCAAGCCCGCTTCCGCATTGCCGCTGTAGACGTACTGATAGGCCTGACTGATATTCTCACCGCGAACCAGCCTTGGCTGGGCCTTATCCAAAATCGCTAGTTTCGTCAGGACTTCCATCGCGGCTTTGCCATAGGGCGCCAGTCGCGGGTTCGCGATGGAAAAACGGCCGTAAGCAAACTCCTTGAGTGCGTCTTCAGGGGTCGGCCCGGCTGGCCACAACACCAGTTGACCCAGCGCATAGGGCTGGCGACTGCCAGTGGCGATCAGCCCTTTGGCTTCCAGTGCTTTGGGGCGGTCAGCGTCCGCCGAAAAGAAAATATCAAAGGGCGCGCCCTGAACAATCTGCGCGTACAGCTTGCCCGACGAGCCGCGAACCACGGTAACCTTGTCACCCGTGCTCGCCTGGTAATCCGCAGCCAGTGCCTCAAGGGTGTCAGCGAAATTTGCCGCAACGGCGAGGCGAAGCTCCGCATGAGCCTGAGCGACGGTCCCGAGCAGCCATAGGGATAAGCAGAACAAGAATCTGGACAACGACAAGGTGCTCCGAACAAAGAAAAAATCAGCCTGCGTTTTACGGTAGAGCAGCTACGCACACTGAACAACCGCCAGAAAGCTAACAAGCTGAAAATAATAGATTTTTCAACTTGGTTTTCAAGCCTAAGCAGACCGCTACCGCCAAAATTGTATCACGCAACATTGCTCCGCAGGCCCCGGGGCAAAGAAAAGGGCTTCTGCCGTTCGTTTATAT